>JAZDJM010000494.1:0-4543 GCA_043804305.1 Bacteroidota bacterium | reverse complement strand
CATTGAGCGCTTTGGATTTTTATTGCCAATGGACGACTGCTTAGCCCAAGTGTCTATTGATTTTGGAGGCAGACCGTGGTTGGAATGGAAAGCAGAATTTAAACGTGAAAAAATAGGCGAAATGCCAACGGATATGTTTATGCATTTTTTCAAATCATTTAGTGACAATGCCAAATGCAACTTAAATATAAAAGCGGAAGGCAAAAACGAACATCATAAGATTGAAGCAATATTTAAAGCCTTTGCCAAAGCTTTAAAAATGGCGGTTTCTAAAACTAATAACTTTTCAATTCCAAGTACAAAAGGAACATTATGATTGTAATAATAAAATACAACGCAGGCAACATCACTTCTGTCAAAAATACTGTAGAGCGTTTAGGATTTGAGTGTATTGTTAGCGATGATGAACAGCAAATTCGTAATGCTGATAAAGTCATTTTTCCGGGTGTAGGAGAAGCAAGTACTGCCATGAATTACTTGAAAAAACGTGGGATTGACAAATTAATTACCTCGCTTACACAACCCGTTCTGGGTATTTGTTTGGGTCAACAACTATTGTGCAAATTTTCTGAAGAAGGTAGCACAAAATGCCTGGGAGTTTTTGATGTTAAAGTAAAGAAATTTCCTCCAATTGACCTAGTTCCCCATATGGGTTGGAACGGACTTAGAAAACTTATAAATAATGACCTTTTTAAAAATATTTCTGAAAATGACGATGTGTATTTTGTGCACAGTTATTATTGCGAATTATCAGAACATACAATATCCGAATGCGATTACATTTTGTCCTTTAGCGCTGCAATGCAAAAAAATAATTTTTATGCTACGCAATTTCATCCTGAAAAATCAGCTATTGTTGGTGAACAGATTTTAAAAAACTTTTTAGCTCTATGAAAATTATACCAGCTATAGACATTATCAACGGCAAGTGTGTTCGTCTTACCAAAGGTGATTATACTTCGCAAATAATTTACAATGAAAATCCTTTAGAAGTTGCCAAAGAGTTTGAAGCAAACGGTATTCAATATTTACATTTAGTGGATTTAGATGGAGCAAAATCTAAGCACCTAGTTAACCATAAAGTACTCGAAAAAATTGCCAAAAACACTTCGCTGATAATTGATTTTGGAGGTGGAATAAAAAGCGATGAAGATGTGAAAATTGCTTTTGAAAGTGGTGCTTCTCAAATTACGGGTGGTAGTATTGCGTTGCAAAATCAGTATGTTTTTTTAGATTGGTTGAACCATTATGGAAGCGACAAAATCATTTTAGGAGCAGATGCAAATAGGCGCAAAATTGCAACGCAAGGCTGGTTACTGAACTCAGAAAAAGATGTGATTGAATTCATTGTGGAGTATGAACAAAAAGGCATCAGCTATGTGGTGTGCACCGATGTTGCCAAAGATGGCATGTTGCAAGGAACTTCCAATGAAATGTATCAGGAAATTTTACAAACAACAAATGTAAAATTAATTGCTAGTGGAGGAGTTTCATCCATTGATGATTTATTAATATTGAGTGAAATTGGGTGTCATGGTGCAATAGTTGGGAAAGCGATTTATGAAGGAAAAATTAAATTAAATGAATTGAAAAAACTATGTTAAAAAAGCGAATTATACCTTGCCTAGATATTAAAGACGGAAGAACTGTAAAAGGTGTGAATTTTATTGATATTATTGATGCGGGCGACCCTGTTGAATTAGCTAAACGTTATGTGCAAGATGGCGCTGATGAATTGGTGTTTTTAGACATTACAGCTACTATCGAAAAGCGTAAGACCTTGGCCGCTTTGGTTGAAAAAATTGCTAAAGTAATCAACATCCCCTTTACAGTAGGTGGCGGTATCAACTCTTTAGAAGATGCACAAGAAATTATTAAATCCGGAGCGGATAAAGTGAGTATTAACTCTTCGGCAGTGAAAAAACCGAGTTTGATTTCAGAAATTGCCAACGAGTTCGGCAGTCAAAGTGTGGTAGTGGCCATAGACAGCAAGTGGGAAAACAACGAATGGAAAGTTTTTGTAGGTGGAGGAAAATTCTCGACAGGCATTAATACCTTAGTTTGGGCAAAACAAGCTGAGTTATTAGGTGCAGGTGAGATTTTACTCACTTCTATGAATAACGATGGTACTAAGAATGGTTTTGCAATTGATATTTTAATTGAAGTGAGTCGTGCGGTGAATATTCCTGTAATTGCATCAGGCGGAGCAGGAAGCATGGAACATTTTAAAGAAGTATTCGAGCAAACTAATGTGAGCGCGGCACTGGCAGCAAGTATTTTCCACTTTGGTGAAATTCCCGTGCCCAAGTTAAAACACTATTTAAAAACAATAAACATACCCGTAAGATGAATATAGATTTTAAAAAAAACGATGGGCTAGTTCCCGTAATAATTCAAGACAAAGCCACATTGCTGGTTTTAATGCTAGGCTACATGAATGAAGAAGCATTTGCCAAAACGCAACATGAGCAAAAAGTAACTTTTTTTAGTCGCAGTAAAAATCGTTTATGGACAAAAGGTGAAACTTCTGGCAATTTTTTACTCGTAAGTGATATCCTCCCTGATTGTGACAACGATACTGTTTTGATTAAAGCCGATCCGCAAGGGCCAACGTGCCATACTGGAAGCACATCATGTTTTCGTGAAGAAACATCAAAAGGCTTTATATATCAGTTGCAAAACATTATTTCTGAGCGCATTGATAGCAATGATGAAAATTCTTACACCAATAAATTATTCAAAAGAGGTATCAACAAAGTGGCTCAAAAAGTAGGCGAAGAAGCTGTCGAATTGGTCATTGAAGCAAAGGATAATAATACTGAACTTTTTAAAAACGAAGCCGCTGATTTACTTTATCACTTTTTGATTTTACTCAAAGCTAAAAAAATTACCTTTGAAGCAATAGAAGAGGTATTAGCTGGTCGCTCTGAGAAGCTAGGCAGGTATCCGTGACTCTATTTCAATAGCGAGTGTAACGAGAAATCGATAAGCTCAGTTCTTTAAAAAAACTTTTTGCTAATCGAACAGTAAAGCGCTTCAAATTTATAGTCACCATAGATGCAAAACTTCAGCATCCTCCTGCCACAGTTTTCTTCTTAGCTTGCCTAATGATTGGTACTGCCGATTTAATTGTGGTATTGTTTTCTGCACCACCCCCGGAAGATTGTTTTATAATTGCTGCATAATCGTATTTGGCAATTTCATTTCTAAACCAAAGGTCGTTAGGATTATAAGTATCAATCACATTAGATTTAATCATTTTATAACCTCCAAGCATAATACTATTTTTATTGTAATTGAGCTGAATAAGAATAAGATAGGGTGCACATGCATCTTCAACATTATTACCGTATAATATATTGGTTTTAGCTTTATGGTTTAAAACAGACTCATTTTCGGGGTTTAATAGTTCATGAACCGGTATGTTAATTGCACCTGGTAAATGTCCCAATTCAAAGTCTTTTGGATTTCGTAAATCAATAAATTGATAATCCTGATTCTGATTGTCGAGGATTTCTTTTATTGTTTCAGGTTGGATAATATTCATTCCATTTAATATGGTTAATAAAGCTTCTTCCTGGCTTAGAACAAATTTCTTTTTTGGTGCAGGCATTAATAAAAAAGCGACTACAATTACTACAAAAAAGAGTATTGCTCCCGTTGGAAGATAATTTGCTATATTTTTATGCTCTCTCATGGGCTTGTTTTTTTTGATTTATTATTTAACATCCGCCAGACACGCTTTTTTTGGCAGTTTTACTAATAACAGGCAGCTGTTTTTTATCAGTTGTTGTATTATTGGTTTCACCAGATCCACCCCCAAAATATTGACTTGCCCCTTTTCTAAACTGATAGGTTCGAAATACTTCAACATCTTCAGAATCTTTTGGTTCGCTTGGCTGAATAATCGTTTCAATCCATTCATTTAATCCACCGCGCATTAAAAACACTCTTTTATAACCTTTTCGTTTTGCCAACAACCAAGCTTGATTTGCATAGATACTTCCATTTGAATAAAATACATTCATTTTAATATTTTGATTCAGGAAGTAATCTGCATTTTCAGTCAATAAGCTATCCAAAGGAATGTTAATTGATCCAGGAAGATTAAAAGCAATATACTCTTCAGGTTTTCTAACATCAATTAACTGTAGACTAGGGTCATGATTTATGAGCATTGAAGCAACTTTATCAGTCGATAGGTATCGGCTTTCATTAAGTGTGGCCAATAATACTTCTTCGGCGCTCAGGTCTTTTGAATAATCCTTTTCGGGTAAAACAACAAACCCAAATGCCAGAACTATTACTATAAAAGACAATATTGTATATCTCAAGTTCATTTTCATAGTATGAGGTATTTAATAATTTACAGGTTTAATTTTTTTTACCAATTTGGCTGTAATATAAAAGGCAATTAGAGCTATAATTGTCAGTCCAAGGATAAACCATCCATAATGTACATTTAAACTGTCATGAACCAAAGGCGTACCTAAATTTTTGGCCATATAAATATCTTTCCAGAGTAATTCAAAAGATTCTCCAT
>JAZDJM010000493.1:0-11359 GCA_043804305.1 Bacteroidota bacterium | reverse complement strand
CCAAATTATTTCAATACCCTGTTTTTCCATTTTTCTAAACCAGGTCATTTGTCTTTTGCTGAATTGATGAATGGCTGTATTTAATCTTCTAAACATTTCATTATAAGCAATTTTACCTTCAAGATATTCTGTCACCCATTTATATTCCAGTCCATAAAAAATTAGTTGTTCGGGTTCGAGGCCGGAATCCAACAAACCTTTAACTTCTTCTATCATTCCATTTTTTAATCGTTCATCAAGTCTTTCTGTAATACGCATGGTTACAACTCTTCGGTCATAATTAATACCAAATATTTTTGTATCTATTTTAGGAAAATAAGTGTCTACATCTGGATTTGATTTATAATAGGTTTGTATTTCTATCGCACGTATAAGTCGCTCACGTTCATTCGTATCTGTTGTATTGTGCAAGCTGGTAAAGGATTCTAATATTGTAATTAATTCAGAATCTTCTTTAATATTCAGTTCATCCCGTAAATTCAGATTAAGCGGAACATTAATGAGTTTGTATCCTTTTAGTATACTTTCGATATACAGGCCTGTGCCTCCACACAAAATGGGAATATTGCCCCGTTTTTCAATCTCTGTAAATGCTTTTAAAAAATCATGCTGAAACTCATAAACGTTGTATTCGTAACCCGGATCAACAATATCGATTAAATGATATGGAATTTTCTTATTATTAATGGTATATTCGCTTATATCTTTACCTGTTCCGATGTCCATTCCGCGATACACCTGCCTGGAATCTGCACTAATTATTTCACCATTTAAAAGACTCGCGAGCTGTGCAGCTAGTATTGTTTTTCCTGTGGCAGTTGGTCCTAATATTGTAATCATGTAATATTTTTGAAGATGCAAAATTAAAGGTTTGCTTTATTTTTTCGAAGATAATATTCAAATTTTACTAATTTCTCACGGATTTCGATAAGTGATTCATAATTTCGCAGATCTAGATTTTGAGTTAAACTATTGATATTTAAATCATAATTTCCTGAATTATTTTTAAAATAAGCTAAATTTTCAGCAAGCTTAAACCCTTGTGCTTTTTCCTCACCGCTTGAATTTAGCTTTAGATATTGTAAAATTCTCAATCCATCAACTTGGGTTTTACATGCACTTACAAATTGAATTTCAGTTTTGTAGTTATTCCTTAATGCTTGCCACAAATTAGGGTTTCTCAATTGATAATGAAGAAAATTTGTCATTGGAGTTGTCAAATCTTTTTTGTACAACTCAGGAAATAAAGCATAGGTTTTCTGCACATTTTGAAATTGAGAATAGTGATATATCGGATACGATGTCCAATCGCCCTTGCAAGCTTTAATCAATGCCGGGCCCGTTCCAAAATTAACCCGATCTGAATAGCGAGTAGCCGGAAAAGCCATTGTATTATTCCAATGGCTAAGATGGCCGAATTTTTTCAATTTTTGTAAAAAATAAAAATCTTCTCCTGACGATTTCGGACTGAGGCCTCCTACCCTTTTGTATGATTCGATGCTTGTTGCCATTGCCGAGCCTAAAGCAGTAAAATGATATGGATTATCAATCAGCAACATATTTATAGCATAATTCCGCATATAAATCTCATATCGTAAAATATGGCGATTGATCTCCTTATTTTCAGTAAGTTTGTGATAATAAGGATTTGAAAGGCCAACTGTTTTCGGATTCTTTAAAAAGATTTCGATTACTGACCTAAAATAATCAGCCGGATATTCGGTATCGGCATCAATACTTAGTATCAAATCAGCATCTGAACCAAGAGTTGCTGCTTTATCCATACTTAATTTCCTAGCCCAGCCTACACCTTTTTGTTTTAAATTCCAGCCTAAATTCCTGCTGCTTTTATCGAGAATCAGAACAGGAAATGAATATTTTCTTTGAAGGATTTCAATTGAAAGTTGATTATCCTGACATTTGGCAATATGTTCATCCGTATTCCACCATTCTTCGGGTTGATTAACACAAGCGATAATTTCGAAATTTGAATAGCTTTGATTATTCAGGCATTTTATCAATTGGCCAAGATTTTCGGATTCGTTTAAAATTGGCAAACAGACGAATAGTTTTGGATAATCCATTTTAACATTAAAAAAAGAGGCTTTCCGAAATGCGGAAAGCCTCTTGAATTATTTTCGATAATTACTTTAGAAATTCAGGTAATCTACCTGGTGTCCAGATAGCTCCAATTTCGTTTAATTTATTTTCGATTGTTTCTAATTCTGCCTTTGCAGATTTTATTTTAGTTAGCACACGCGGGAATTCCTCCACTAAAATTTCATAATTTGAAATTGCAGTCTGAGTTGGCGCGGATGTTGAACGCCACATGTTTTGCGAAACTATGCTTAAGCGTTCATTCAATGCAACTTGTTCCGGTGGCACTTCTTCATAACTTGCTCTTGCAGGAGTTCCTTCAAATGCATAGGTCAATTCATCAAGTGACTCGCTTAAAAGTTTTGCTTTTTGACCCATTTCAAACGAACAAGCCGGTGTATTGTGAATAGCCTGACGAATTTGAGCCATCTTCGATTTCATTTCATTGAGATATCTTTCAGCACCGTCCATGGTTTTACCCAATTCAGTTATTTGCTTCTGGAAAGCTACAAGAGCAGCCCTATCGCTTGCTCCTAAAGTAGTATTTTCAAGTACTTTAGCATTAAAATCAACCGGTCCGGCCAATAGTTTTGATTTTTCATCAAAAACCAGCGACATACTGACTTTGTAAGTCCCTGGCATTGCAAACATTCTGTCTGGTCCATTGTTTGTTATATCAAAGCTGGTTGAAGGTCTACGGCCAGGAATAACTCCTTGATAACGAAGATTCCAGTTTACACGATTAATTCCGCCGCTAGGTTTTTTATAAATATTTCTGACCACGTCGCCATTTGAATCGGTAATCGAAAAAACAAGATATGGAGTCGATTGATTTTGTTCAGCTTTCAATTCCTCTTTTGTTGGTTGAGGAATTGGCTGACTATTTTTAAAAAGTTCTTCTTCCTTTTTCAGGCGCTTGTCTTTGAGCGTTTTAGGAACTTCATTTAAATAATACGTAAAAGCAGCTCCAAAATCAGGATTTTCACCAAAATATACTGTTGAACCCTGACCGTAGCGTGAACCTGTTTGAACATACATCAAAGCATCCTGAATCGGGAATAAATGGCCTTCGGTCTTCAAGAAATCCTCATTAACTTCGCGAAGTGCTGAATAATCATCCAGAATGAAGAATCCGCGACCGAAAGTTGCAATTACCAAATCATTCTCTCTTTTTTGAATAGTAATGTCTCTAACAGCAATATCAGGTAATCCGGAATCTAATTTTTTCCAGAATTTTCCTCCATCCACGCTGACAAAGAAGCTAAATTCAGTTCCAACAAACAATAAATTTTCATTGACAAAATCCTGTTCAATGGTATGAATTGATCCATTTTCAGGAAGATTATTTGAAATTGAAGTCCATGTTTTGCCTTTGTCTGCACTTTTCAACAAATACGGTTTGAAGTCATCGCTTTGCAAATTATTAAAAGATGCATAAACTACATTCTCATTGAATCGTGAAGGTAGAATATCACTAACATAGGTATATTCAGGAACACCCGGAAATACAGATGTTTTAGTCCAGGTTTTTCCGCCATTGTCAGTTACCTGAATTAAGCCGTCGTCAGTTCCTGCATAAATTAAATCTGCTTTTAACGGAGATTCTGCCAAAGATACAATAGTTCCCCACTGTGAAGTTGAAACATCTTTTACCACAGCATTTGACGGCCAATATTTTCCCATCACCGGAAATTTATTGCGATCTTCATTACGGGTAATATCTTCGCTTATTTTCACCCAACTGTTTCCTCTGTCAGTAGATTTAAACACTTTATTGGCAGCCATATAAAGTGTTTGGTTTTGGTGTGTACTCAAAATCATTGGAGCATCCCAATTCCAGCGATAAGTATCTTCTCCTTTTACCGGTGCAGGCTTTATGTCTGTTGATTCGCCGGATTTTTTATCATAACGGGAAACATTACCATACTGATATTCAGAATAAACAATATTTGGATCATCAGCATCTACAGCCTGCCAAAAACCATCACCACCTAAAGTTACAACCCATTCGCCCATAGTTACACCGGCATTGCTTGTATTTTGATTTGGTCCGCCAAAACTATTATTATCCTGAGTACCACCATAAACCCAATAAAATGGAAAGGAATTATCAGCAAAAACACGATAGAATTGTGTTACGGGAAGATTTGATTTGAAAATATAGTTTTTTCCTCCATCAAAACTTTCATATACTCCACCATCACCTCCAATCATAATATGACTGGTATCTTTTGGGTCAATCCACATAGCATGATCATCAACGTGGCGGGCATTATTGCCGAGTACCGACCAATTCTTTCCTCCGTCGGTTGTAATCATTGTTCTGGTTTCCAGGGAGTAAACTACATCAACATTTTTCGGATCGGCAACAATTTCGTTATAATACTGACCACTTGAATGATATGAACTCATTTTGCTAAAAGATGCGCCTCGGTCAGTTGAACGGAAAAAACCACCTTGTTCATCCTGAGCCTCAATAATAAGATAAATGACATTGTGATCGACGGGTGATATTGCAATTCCCATACCGCCGACATGGCCCTTTGGCAAACCACTTGTAACTTTATTCCATGTGGCACCACTATCCGTTGATTTATAGAATGCAGATTCCGGGCCACCCCCAATTTTTGTATAAACATGGCGTCGACGCTGCTCAGATGTTGCATAAATTACATCCGGATCACAAGGATCAATAACCACATTATTGACACCTGTATTTTCTGAAATTTCAAGAATCTTTTTCCAATTCTTTCCGCCATCTGTAGTTTTATATAAACCACGCTCACCACCAGGTCCCCATGCAGAACCTTCGGCAGCAATATAAACAACATCAGAATTTCGCGGATCGATAGCAATCATACCTATCTGGCGGCTTTCTTTCAGACCCATGTTTTTCCAGCTTTTTCCGCCATCTTCGGTCTTGTAAATGCCATTTCCATAACCCAATGCTCTTTGGTGATTATTTTCTCCTGTACCTGCCCACACCACATTCGGATTTTTTGGATCCATGGCTAAAGCACCAATACTGTATACGCCGTATTTATCAAAAACAGGGCTCCATGTTGTACCATTATTCACAGTTTTCCAGATATGCCCTGAAGATACAGCTACATAGTATTCACTAAAATTATTAGGATTAACTGCAAAATCAGAAATCCGTCCGGAAGTAAATGCCGGGCCGATATTACGCCATTTCAATCCTGAAAATGAAGTTTTCTCAACGGCTGACTTCACTTTTTCATCCTCTTTCTCTTTTTTTGCAGCAAATGCCGGCAAAGCCAAAAGAAGTGAAAAGATCAGCAGATAATTTAACAATTGGCTTTTAATTTGTTTGTGTTTGACTCTCATTTTTATTATTTTAAATTAGGCTGGATGTATCTTGCATATAAGATACCGATTCCGAATTAATTCAATTCTGACATCATACATCCATATTAAGGGTTATCGGATATGCCCGATTTATTACTCTTTAAAACAATTTCAATTATTTTTCAGTATTCGGATTGTCTTTTTTGTCGGGTTTGGCAATGCTTTCCCTCATCGAAGTATCTGCTTTGATATTTT
Source organism: Bacteroidota bacterium (assembly GCA_043804305.1). GTDB lineage: Bacteria > Bacteroidota > Bacteroidia > Bacteroidales > UBA12170 > UBA12170. The sequence goes on along the minus strand of JAZDJM010000493.1, from coordinate 5,698 downwards.
CGAATTTATAATAATCCATAATGCCTAAATTTCCTGTTCTAAACGCATCGGCAATAGCTTTGGGAATTTCAGCTTCTGCCAAAATTACAGCTGCTCTTGCTTCCTGGGCTTTTGCTTTCATTTCCTGTTCAAGAGCTACAGCCATTGCTCTTCTTTTTTCAGCCTGAGCCTGTGCAATATTTTTATCTGCATTGGCCTGATCCATCTGTAAGACTGCACCTATATTTTTTCCAATATCAATATCTGCGATATCAATGGAAAGAATTTCGAATGCTGTACCGGCATCCAATCCTTTAGCTAAAACAGCCCGTGAAATTAAATCCGGATTTTCGAGCACGGCCTTATGGCTATCAGCAGAGCCAATCGTAGAGACAACACCTTCACCAATACGCGCTAAAACAGTTTCCTCACCTGCACCTCCGACTAATTGCTTAATATTTGCCCTAACTGTAACGCGAGCCTTTGCAATAAGTTGAATACCATCTTTGGCAACCGCGGTTACAGGTGGTGTATTTATAACTTTAGGATTTACAGACATTTGAACTGCCTGAAAAACATCTCTACCAGCCAAATCTATGGCTGTGGCAGTTTTAAAATCCAGTCCCATATTTGCTTTATCAGCAGATATCAAAGCTTCTACGACATTTTTTATACGACCGCCTGCCAGATAATGAGCTTCCAAATCATCGCGCTTTAGTTCAAGACCCGCTTTTTTAGAAGTAATCATGGCATTAACAATTACTTTTGGCGGTACATTTCTCCATCGCATTAAAACCAATTGGATTAAAGATACATGTACACCAGATACCAGGGCTGAAAACCAAAGTCCAACAGGTATATAAACAAATAAAATCCAGATTCCAATAACCAGAGCAACAATTACCCCAATCAACATTCCCATTCCTTGTTCCATATTTTTTTTAAGATTAAGTTTCGAATTAAATTATTTTATTCTTTAAGTAAATCAACAAAAATTTTGTTGTTTATAATTTCAACAATCTCGATTTGACAGTCCTGATCGATAAAGTTTCCATTGCTTGCGACTTCCAGAAAATTATCGCCAATTTGTGCCTTACCCATTGGATTAAGCCTTGAAATGGTTACTCCTTTATCGCCAACATTATAGTTTAAAACACCGTGATCAATTTTAGATTCGATACTGGTTGAAAGCATTGCTTTTTTCCATGTTTTGGAGCGAAGTGAAAGTATAAGCATTACAATGCTAAAAAGGGATGTGCCGATTAATGCGATAAAACCCCAGGTGGAACCGTAAATTGAAAAGGTTTGAAAAACTCCTAATACCAAAGCTACCAAACCAATTATTCCAACAAAAGTTGAGCCCGGAATAACCAATAGTTCAAGTAAGAGAAAAATTATCCCCAAGGCGATTAAAATCAATATTATTATCCAAGGCATTTTTTTAATTTTTGTAAAATTAAGAAAAGAAATGGGATATTAGGTAAGAATTAAAGCTGTTTTTAAGAGAGATTTGATGAAATTTTTATCGCAAATTGGCTAAATCCTCTATATTTTAGTCGATACTAACCGTTAAATCACGGCGTGATAGTTCGTCGAACATCGGTTTTAAATTACTAAAGGAGTCAGATTTAACTGCGCATTTGCCTTTATAGTGAACAATAAGTGCACATTGTTCAGCTTGTATTTCGTCGTGACTACAAACCTCAACAAGTGATTGTATAACAAAATCAAACGTGTTGAAATCGTCATTGAACAAGATAAGTGTTTTATTTTCACTTAAAAGCTCGTCATTTTCGAAAGTCGGATTATGTTTTTCTTTTGTCATCATGCAAAGATATAAAAAAAACAAAATTCAATAAAAAGCTAAAATCAAAAAAAAATATTGATTTTCTATCTAAAATTTTTAAGAAATTCTATCTGAAGAAGTATTTCATTGCTAATAAATTCTATTAGTTTGGAGTTTTCTTGTTAAACTACCCGTTATTTATTTCATAGATATTTTGAGAAGATTTAACTTTGCAGATTATGCAAAGAGATTCCATTTTTAAGAAAAAATTATCAGAAGCACTAAGTAAACAATTACCCGGTTTAATAGCTCATCTTCCGTTAGCACCGGATGAGAGAAAAAAAGATTTGAGTAATTTTTCATATCCTTCATCTGCAAAACAAGGTGCGGTATTAATCCTGATTTTTGAAGAAGGAAATCAATTAAAGCTTTTGTTTATTCTCAGGAGTATTTATAATGGAATACACAGTGGCCAAATCTCTTTTCCCGGAGGCCAAAAAGACAGTACTGATAAAAATCTTTTGCAAACTGCTTTAAGGGAAACCTATGAGGAAGTAGGTATAGGTTTGGAAATTAATAATATACTTGGAAGTTTATCGCCAATTTATATCCCTCCCAGTAATTTTTTAGTAACACCATTTGTTGCGTATCTCGATACTATTCCGGATTTAAATCCTGACAATAAAGAAGTGCAAAAGGTGTTGAAAATTGCGCTTGACACTTTACTCGACAGCAAAACTATACAAGTTAAGGAAGTAATTTCGGGAAATAATAATACTATTTTCGCCCCCTGCTTTTACGTTAATGATGCAAAAATATGGGGTGCAACAGCGATGATACTCAATGAATTATTGTACATTTTAAAAGCCGAAGAAAGAGAAAACCTTGCACAAAAAAAAGTGTAAGCTTTTGCCAACACTTTTCATTTCCTATTCGCCTCAGAATTACTCTTCAATACTAATTTTATGAGTAAGTTTTGATGATTTGCGCAACATTTCGCTTACACCACAATACCTCTCTTGCGAAAGTTCCACAGCTTTTTCAAGTTTATCCAATGGTAAGTCTTTTCCTCTAAAAATATAATTCACTGTAATTGTATGAAAATATTTTGGATGCTCTTCCGTTAATTCGCCTTCCACTTCCACATTGAAATAATCAGGTGAAATGCGCATTTTCTTTAGAATTGAAATAACATCCATTGCTGTACATCCTCCTAAAGCCACCAATATCAGTGTCTTGGGACGTGGTCCTAAATCACGTCCTCCTACTGCCGGAACCGCGTCAATCATTATTTTATGTGTATTTTCATGAAGGCTTGCCTCAAAAGCCATTTCATCGGTCCATTTTACTTCTACTTTTTCTTTCATTTTTGTTGAATTAGTTTTTTGCAAAGATAATAAAAGCATTATTTCCTAAATTTTGCGAATAATCTATTCTTCTTCCATAAATGGATATGCATAATCGGTAGGTGGAATAAAGTTTTCTTTAATGGTTCTTGGAGAAACCCAGCGCAAAAGATTTAAGTAAGATCCTGATTTGTCATTTGTACCTGAGGCTCTGGCACCACCAAATGGTTGCTGTCCTACTACTGCACCTGTGGGTTTATCATTGATGTAAAAATTACCGGCAGCATTTACCAATTTATCAATGGCAAGAGACAGCGCATACCTGTCGTTTGCAAAAATTGAACCTGTTAATGCATATGGAGAAGTTTCGTCAACCAATTTTAATGTTTCTTCGTATTCTTCTGCCGGATAAACGTAAATAGTCAATACAGGTCCAAATAATTCTTCTTGCATTGTTACGTATTTTGGATTGGAAGTTAATATTACAGTAGGTTCAATAAAATAACCTACTGATTTATCATATCCGCCGCCCACAATTATTTCCGCATCTTCATCATTTTTAGCTTTGTCGATATAGCCGGAAAGCTTATCAAATGAGGCCTCATCAATAACAGCATTAATGAAATTACGAAAATCTTCGACGGTTCCTATTTTAAAGGTTTTGATATCCTGAATAAGTTTAGCTTTTATTTCTGGCCACAAATTATCAGGTAAATAGGCTCGGGAAGCCGCTGAACATTTTTGACCCTGATATTCAAAGGCGCCCCTGCTTAGCGCAGTTACAACTTCGTTTGCATTTGCCGATTTATGCACCATTACGAAATCTTTACCACCGGTTTCACCAACAATTTTAGGGTATGTATTGTAAATAGAAACATTTGCACCAATGGTTTTCCATATTTTATTAAAAACAGCATTACTTCCGGTGAAATGAACTCCAACAAAATCTTTATGATTGGCCATTACTTTACCTCCAACCGGACCCGGGACAAATATCATATTAATCACACCGTCAGGGAGTCCGGCATCTTTGAAAATATCCATGATCACTTTTGCTGAATAAATTTGAGTATTTGCTGGTTTCCAAACCACCACATTTCCCATTAATGCAGGTGCTGCCGGCAGATTGCCCGATATAGCCGTGAAATTAAATGGTGTAATTGCATATACAAAACCTTCGAGTGGCCGATGTTGCATTCTATTCCAAATTCCTGCACTCGATTGGGGTTGCTGCTGATAAATTTCGGCCATAAACTGAACATTAAATCTTAGAAAATCAGCAAATTCGCAAGCTGCATCTATTTCTGCCTGATAAATATTTTTGGATTGCCCAAGCATGGTTGCAGCATTTATTTTTGCACGGTAGGGACCTGAAATTAAATCAGCAGCCTTCAAAAATACAGCCGCCCTGCTGTCCCAATTTAAGGATTGCCACTCTGATCGGGCAGTTAATGCCGCATCAATAGCCTGAACAACATGCTCAGCATCACCCATATAGTAATAGCCGAGTGTATGCTTTATTTCGTGCGGGGGGTGAATTGAAATCCGATTATCGGTTCTGATCTCTTTTCCGCCAATTATCATTGGTATTTCTACCTCTACAGATTTTAAATAATTTATTTCTTTTTTAACAGCAAGCTTTTCTTTGCTTCCTGCCCTGTATTCCAATACTTTTTCGTTAATTGCTTTTGGTACATGCGGTACATGATACATTCCTTGTGCCATAATTGTTTTTTTAATTTGGCACAAAAATACAGTTTTTGTTAGTAATTTAGAATTAATCTAAATTAGATTAACAATTAAATAGCAAAAAATTATTGTTGATTGTCACTATCAAGTTTTAGCGAAAAATCGCGTATTTGTCCATTACGAAAAACTTTTATAGTAACTACCTGATAAGGTTGATATTGACCCAAACGTTCAACTAATTCAGAACGTGAATTGATTTTTCTGCCATCAATCTGGAGAATGATGTCTTTGTCTCTAAGACCCGCTTTCCAAGCAGCACCTTGCAAAATTACTTTAGAAATAAACACGCCTTCTAATTTATTTAAATAAAGATAGTGTGCTATTTCTTCATTCACTTCGCTGATTTGAACACCAAGATAGGCACGTTTTACCTTTCCAAACTGGATTAAATCGCCAATAACTTTCTTAACAATATTTGATGGAATGGCAAAACTATAACCCGTATAACTACCAGTATTTGAGGCAATTGCTGCGTTTATGCCTATCAATTGACCATACTCATTTACTAGTGCTCCCCCACTATTTCCACTATTTACTGCAGCGTCGGTTTGAATATATGAATCTATGGCTGAATTATGCTGCGGGCCAACTAAATGGATATCGCGCGCTTTTGCACTTACAATTCCGGCAGTTACGGTAGATGTTAAGTTAAATGGATTTCCAACTGCAAGCACCCATTCACCCAGCCTAACATTATCTGAGTTTCCGAAATCGAGAAATGGTAAAGAGGTGGCATTTATTTTGATAACAGCTAAGTCTGTTGCCGGATCTCTACCAATAATTTTAGCTTTAAATGTCCTTTTGTCATTTAAAGTAACAAGTATTTCTGATGCTCCCG
>JAZDJM010000492.1:0-4151 GCA_043804305.1 Bacteroidota bacterium | reverse complement strand
ATGATTTGCGGCTATGATACATTTTTTCGTTAAGTCAATGTGTTCCAAACCTTCAACAGTAATTTTTATTTCAAATTCATCGAGTACAGTCCTCACAAAATCAAGGCCCATTTTATTCTTATGAATCTTTAAGAAGTTATTCAAGTAATCCTGATGTACAATTCGTTTCAAAAAAGCAATAATAAAATTAGGAGTGAGCCTTAATGCCCGCTTGCTTTTCGATGCTATCAGCCGCTCTACGTCGATAAAATTATTATCCAAATCTTCAGTAACTTCCATAAACCCGCTAATTCCGGTTCAAAAATAATGAAATATTTTTATTCTGCCTTTAGTCTTTGGCATTTTAAAATAGGTTGCCCTAAGTTATAAACATCTCCCACAAAAAATCAAATTTACTCATTTGCTATCTAGTTGATTTATTGTTATTTAAATAATTCAGGCAATAATTATTTGTCAAAAAATGAAACTTTTTATTAACAAAGTGGTAAAAAGTGGTAAAAAGTGGTAAATATAAGTGTATTTTTACACTCAAATTGCAAGAAACAGTGATAAACCTGATTGGATCATATGAATGTAAAGTAGATGCGAAAGGCCGATTAATGCTACCGGCAGGCCTTAAAAAGCAGCTACAACCCATTATATCCGAAGGTTTTATCATTAAAAGAAGTGTTTTTCAAAAGTGTCTGGAACTTTATCCAATGAGTGAATGGAATCTGGAAGTTGCCGGAGTTAATAAGCTCAACCGCTTTGTTAAGAAAAACACTGACTTCATCCGCATGTTTATGGCCGGGGTTCGCACTTTGGAAATTGACACTGCCGGAAGAATATTAATACCAAAAGATCTGGTAAAGTTTAGCGATGTAGATAAAGAAATTGTTCTGGCTTCTTCTGTAAATCGGATAGAAATATGGAACAAAGACCTTTATGAAAAAGTGCTTAACGATCCGGGTGTTGATTTTGGTGCTCTTGCAGAAGATGTTATGGGGAATATTCCTCCTGATAGTGAGTAGTAAAAATAAATAAGATGTATCATAATCCTGTAATGTTGGCGCAAAGTGTGGATGGATTGAATATCCAGCCAAATGGCATTTATGTGGATGTTACATTTGGCGGCGGCGGCCATGCTAAAGAAATATTGCAACGCTTAAACGACGGGAAATTAATAGCATTTGATCAGGATGCCGATGCGCTGCAAAACACAATTGCTGATTCACGTTTTACGCTTATTCATCAAAATTTCAAATACTTAAAGAACTTCCTGCGACTATACGGAGTAAATCAAATTAATGGTTTAATTGCAGATTTGGGCGTATCGTCCCATCAGTTTGATAAAGCAGAACGGGGATTTTCTACCCGATTTAGCGGAGAGCTGGATGCGCGAATGGATAGAAGAAATGAGAATACTGCAGCCAGTATCGTCAATAATTATGCAGAACAAGATTTAACCCGAGTTTTTCGATTATATGGCGAATTAAAAAATGCATACAGCATTAGTAAACGCATATCAGAACTGCGCAGCGAAACACCAATTAATTCTATCGACGAATTAAAAAGCTGCTTAATGCCACTTGCTCCGAGAAACCGCGAAAATAAATTCTTTGCACAGGTTTTTCAGGCTCTTCGTATCGAAGTTAATGAAGAACTCGAGGCTTTACAATTGCTTTTAAAGCAATGCACCGAGGTATTAAAACCCGGAGGTCGCCTGGTTGTTTTATCCTACCACTCGCTTGAAGACCGGCTGGTTAAGAATTTTATCAAATCCGGAAATTTTGAAGGTGAAATTGAAAAAGATTTCTACGGAAATGTTCAATCGCCATTTATAAGCATTAGCAGAAAACCAATAACAGCAAGCAAAGAAGAAATTGAAATAAACAGCAGGGCCAGAAGTGCCAAACTTAGAATTGCAGAAAAATTGTAAGCGATATAAAATGAATCAAGTAAAAGAAAATAGCGAAGAAAAAGTACAGAAAACCGGAAATAAAAAAAGTTTCCTGAACATGTATATCAAGCCTTTTCTCGACGGTACTTTTCTATCCAAAGAAAGTCACGAAAAAGAACTTCCGTTTGTAGGCTGGGTTCTTCTTCTTGTCATTGTATTCATATCCAATACTTTTTGGGCTCAGGATACCGTTCGGAAAATAACCCATTATAAAATAGAAGTTCAGGAATTAAGATTAAAATCCATTGCGGTTAAATCTAAACTCATGGACAATACCCGTCAGACGCAGGTTGCCGAAAAAGTCAGGAATTTAGGGCTTCACGAATCGATGACTCCACCAAAAAAGATTTATTACAAAAAAAATGAGAGGTTACTGAAATGATCGACAACAGCAACATACTCAGAGCATCGTATGTGATGTATTTTTTAATCCTGCTATTTGGTATTGGGATAATTGTCAAAGTGTTGCACATTCAAATTAAAGAAGGAGATGAATTGCGAAAAATGGGATTGGAACGCAGCACCAAGGAAATTGAAATTGATGCATTGCGGGGAAATATTTATTCTGCTCAGGGCAAATTGCTTGCCGTTACAACTCCAAAATACGAAATCCGTTTCGATCCAATCTCTAATAAAACCGACGATTTTTTTTATAAAAACATTGACAGTTTATCACGTGCCTTAAGTCATTTCCTAAAAGACAAAAGCGCTGCAACCTATAAGAAAAACATTATTAGTGCCAGAAAAAGTGGTAACTATTATTACTTATTGGCAAAGAATTTAAGCTACGAACAATATCAAACCATTAAGAAATTTCCGATCCTCCGCTTAGGTAAACATAAAGGGGGTTTGCTTGCAGTACAGACCAATAAAAGAGACTTGCCATATAACGATTTGGCAAAACGAACAATTGGCATTTTCAATTATGAAAAGGGAAAATATGAAGTGGGAATTGAAGGTGCATATGATGATTATTTGAAAGGAACCCAAGGCACCAGACTAATGCAAAAAATTTCGGGCGGAATTTGGATGCCAATTGATCCGGCCAACGAAAAAGAACCCAAAAACGGAAATGATGTTATTACAACTTTAAATGTTGACATACAGGATATTGCAGAAATTACTCTTGAAAAACATCTAAAAAAAGCAGATGCAAAACATGGTAGTGTAATAATAATGGAAGTGGAAACCGGCGCAATTCTGGCCATGGCGAATTTAGGGAAAGACGAATATGGTAATTATAATGAGGATTACAATTATGCCATCGGAGAAAGTTCAGAGCCCGGATCTACCTTTAAAGTTGCAGCACTTCTTGTGGCAATGGAAGATGGGCTGGTGAATATTAGCGATACCGTTGATACTGAAAACGGAATAAAAACCTATTACAAAAAAACCATTCGCGATGTTCATAAAATAAAGAATGGGATAATAAGTGTCCAGGAAGTTATCGAAGAATCTTCGAATGTCGGAATGTCTAAAATAATCCACACTAATTATAAGAAAAACCCTCAGAAATTTGTGGATGGATTATATAAGCTAGGCCTTAACAAACCACTCAATATTCCATTAAAAGGCGAAGGTAAGCCATATATTAAAACCCCCACCGATAAAAGCTGGTCAGGCATTACTCTGCCATGGATGGCACATGGATATGAATTACAGATTACACCCTTACAAACACTTACATTTTACAATGGAATTGCCAATGATGGTGTTATGCTAAAACCTCAGTTTGTTAAAGAAATCAGGGAAATTAACAACACCATTATTGAATTTGAGCCTGAAGTTCTTAATTCTAAAATGGGATCGAAAGAAAATATACAAAAAATACAAAAAATGCTTGAAGGTGTTGTATTGAGAGGTACAGCCAAAAATATTAAAAATAATGCCTATTCCATCGCCGGTAAAACGGGCACAGCGCAAATAGCACAAAATAATCAGGGATATAATAAGTCAAATTACAAAGCCTCATTTGTAGGCTATTTTCCGGCGTCGGAGCCTAAATACTCTTGCATTGTGGTTATTAATGATCCTAAAAAAGAAAGTTACTACGGCAGTGCTGTTGCAGCACCTGTTTTTAAAGAAATAGCCGATAAAATTTACGGAAACAACGAAGGACTGATAGATGATTTGAATCAATCAAGCGCCATTGTTAATCCCAGACCACGCAGCGGATATTCGGCAGATTACAAAACAATCTTTTCAAAAATGA
>JAZDJM010000491.1:0-3019 GCA_043804305.1 Bacteroidota bacterium | reverse complement strand
AAGCCGAAATCGTTTTATTTTCATGCTCGATCAACAGCATGCCGTAATTATCGACGCCTTTTATCATACCTTTAAACTGTCCGTTTGCGGTTTTAAATGCTCTGGTTTCGCCGTAACCAAATAAATTTTCAAGATATTGCACATTAATTTTGCTGTAATTTCCAGAAAAAAATTGTTCAATACGGATAGCAGTTGCAGCTAATATAAAGTTTAATTCTTCCTCTAAAGTATAATCAATAAATGATATTTGTTTCATTGAAATGGGATTTGGCGCATCGCTTTTAAACACTAACTGATTGACATTTAAACCGATTCCCACAATTGCATTTTGCCAAGAATTTCCCAGAAAACTATTGTGGGTTAAAATTCCGCCAATTTTTTTGTGGTATACATAAATATCATTGGGCCATTTAATTTTAACATTTGCTATGTCTCGCGAAAGCAAATAATCGAAAATTGCTAATGAAATAATTTTGTTCAACTGAAATATTTCTGATGAAGCCAGTTCGGGGGATTCGAGAAAGAGGCTGAATGTCAGGTTTTTTCCTGCTTCACTTTCCCAATAATTTCCACTTTGTCCAATTCCTCCGATTTGATTTACGGCACGCAAAACATCGTAATGATGCAATTTAGATTGTTTTTCCCATTCTTGCATCAGCAAATTAGTGGAAACTGCCTCTTGAACGGTTGTAATTTTGAATTGGGAACTCATTGGCCAATTAGATTTTGAATTTCTATTTTGCGAGAACTATCGAAGGGTAACATGGCATTAATCAACATGCAGTAGTCAAAGTTTTTTAAGTCTTCTTTCCTTAATTCTATTTCCTCAATCAGGCCTTTATTCAGTAAAAATTCGCGTTGAACGCCTTCCAATAAAGGGGAATCCGGAGTATACCACCGGCCTTTGCTGTAAAAAATAATATTTGAAAATGAAGTATCGCTGATTTTCCCGTTTTTAACGATTAAAACATCATCGGCCGGTAAGGCCTTTTTTTGAAGCATTTCCAATTCCATACGATTTACTGATTTATAGGTATAATCAATACCTGATTCCATTAATTTTAAAGTGCTGATATTCTTAGGAATGTATAGAGAATAATGAATATCAAGAATTTCTATAGCATACTCAACTTTGCATTTAACTATTCCTTTCTTGAAATTTTCAGGAATCTTGATATAAGATTTAAGGTCAATTTCATTATCCGCACAATAAAACGCTTTTCTTGTTTCATTCAAACGAACAGTATGATAATCTATCAATTTTACTTGTCCGTTTTCAATTCGTATGGTTTCAATAAATTGGGACATACACTTTATCAATCAGTTCGTTATATTCTTTTTTTGAATCGCTATAGGTAGTAATTCCACCACCGCTTTTAAAGACGAGATTCCCTTTAATTTCTTCAATAAAACGTATCATTACGCTGCTATCCAGATTTTCGCCATCAAAAAAACCGAAAACCCCTGTATAAAAATTTCGATCGTATTTTTCTGCCTCACGGATTACTGCAATGGTTTTTTTCTTAGGCGCACCACTGATTGAGCCTGCCGGAAGCAGTTTAAAGAAATGATTTCCAAGTTCATCCAAAAAATTAGCTGTAATTTCACCTTCTATTTCAGAGCTTACCTGCAACAAATCTTTTTGATTGGTTCTGATTTTATCAATGTATCGGTATCTTTTCACATACACATTGCTCGCAACCATGCTCAAATCATTTCTGATTAAATCGATAATTGTATTGTGTTCAGCAGTCTCTTTTTCATTATTTAGAAGCTCGTTTTCGGCATTTGGCAAACCCGCATCTATCGTTCCTTTCATCGGAAATGATTTGATTTTTCCTTGTTTGATTTGAATAAATATTTCGGGTGAGAATACCACGAAATTATCTTTTAACCATAATTTGTAGGGTGCCTTAGATTGATAAAAAATTTCTCGTGTTGTGCGGTTAATTTGTATGGCTGTGGGTTGTGTTAAATTAGCTAAATAGGTGTTCCCGAAATCGAGATTAGATTTTATAATTTTGAAAGCTGAAACGTATTTTTTTATCGATTGCGGTTTTTTTGAAAAGATAAGTGGTTCGTTTAATTGCAATGATTCTTTAGCATTGGTTTTATCACCAATTGCAAATAAAATCCGGTTTGAATCAATTTCATTTTCGGTCAGAATGATGCTGTTTTCGCCTAAAAAATCGATAATAAACAAAAAGGGAATCCGTGCTTTTGCAAGCCTGTTCATTTTTTCGATGGCATCCGATTTTTGCTGCATATTCGGCATAATTTTTATAGTATTGCAAAGATAAAAATTGCCTTGCATGAAAGTGCTTTTACTTGATAATTACGATTCGTTTACCTATAATTTAAAGCAATTGATCGATCAAGCCGGGCTTGCTGATTTAACAATTGCTAAAAACGATAAACTTGATTTGAATTTTGTTGCACAGTTTGATAAAATTATGTTATCGCCCGGTCCCGGATTACCTGCTGATGCCGGAATTATGCCGCAAATTATCCTTGAATTTTGCGGTAGAAAGCCCATTTTAGGAGTTTGCCTGGGCCATCACGCCATTGCTGAAGCTTTTGGTGGCCAATTGTTTAATTTTGACCGACCTGTTCATGGAATATCAAGAAAGGTTCATATTTTAAAAGACGATCTTATTTTTAATAATCTTCCTCAAACCTTTCAGGTCGGATTATACCACAGTTGGGCAGTTTCTGAAAATAATTTCCCCGAAGATTTGGAGATTATCGCAAAAAGCGAAATGGGAATTATTATGGCCATTCGTCATAAAACGTTGAATGTTAAAGGCGTACAATTTCATCCGGAATCTATAATGACTCCGATGGGTGGAACAATTATTAGGAATTGGCTCGAAGAAATTGTTTAATCCAAATAAAAGCCGTTCGCTCGAATTTTTAGGTCTTCCGGAAGAAAATCAAAATTAATTCCGTCGAAATTCACGATTTTATCAGCCAAGGGCATCAACGTTTTGGCTGAGTCTTTTGATGGGTTTTCTCCTTT
>JAZDJM010000490.1:0-4106 GCA_043804305.1 Bacteroidota bacterium | reverse complement strand
CTATTCTCAACTTTTTGACTTTAATAAATCACTGACCATAGATTCTAACCGGGGAACAAGCGGAATAGACGGAAGCGTATCCACTGCAGTCGGCGCTGCTTGGGTAAGCAAAGAACTAAGCACCTTAATTACAGGCGATTTGAGTTTCTTTTACGACAGCAATGCCTTATGGAATTCATACATTAGCCCCAATTTGAGAATTATTGTTGTTAACAACAGTGGTGGTGGAATCTTTCGTTTTATTGATGGACCAGGAACTTTGCCGGAATTGGAAAAGTTTTTTGAAACAAAGCATGAGCGTAAAGCAAAATCACTTGCAATGGAAGCAGGCCTCGAATACTTTCATGCCGATAGTGCTGAAAGTTTAAGCAAGGCATTGTCTTTTTTCTTTGCTGAAAGTAAAACAGCCAGATTGCTTGAAGTTTTTACACCAAATGAATTAAATGGCGAGGTTTTAAGAAACTATTTTAAATCAATGGCTTAAAGTTCCTACGATTCGAGCAAATCACCAGGAAGCATAAAAATATAGCCATCCGTTTTTCGCACTAATTTCAAAATCTGCAATACATCAGGAGTAATTCCACCAGTAGTACCGTGATCGACTATAACCGGATCAATCTTTTCCATGATTTCAATTGCCAAAGTATTTAATGATTTATTTCTTCGGCCAATGTTTAAAATTGAATACAGCATGGTTTCTTTAGCACGGTTAGGTGCAGATTGAATGTTTTGCTCGATTCTTTTTAAATAGTTTCCAAAAACATTATCGCGAATAAATCCGTTTTCCTTTGCCAGCATAAAAATGATGGTATATGCATGCCTGAGCGTATATTCATCATTTTCATCAATCCATTTATTGGCCAGTTGTAAGCTGCCTTTAAACGGAGCAAGAATATTCCCGATAAAAGCATCGCTTAAAAGGTAAAAATTGATGTCTTTATTCCATTTTTCAATTAATTCGGCAGTTAACTTATTTTGATCTATCAACATAGTGGCCAGAATCTGAACTTCGGGAATTTGAGTTTCCCATAGTTTTAGGGACATTTCATAATTTTTCCCTAATTCTTTTTTATAATGCTGTAAATAAGTGTATTTTAAACCGAGCACACTTTCGGGGGCTCCATTTCGGATGTATTCATTGCGTATGACAGCCGAAGACAAGCCCTTTAATTCTTCAATAAAAGCAGAAATTGTCATCTGAATATTTACGCTAGGATATTCTCAATAAACTGATCTATTTCTTCCTTTGTGGTGTCATAAGCTGTCATTATACGATATTCATCCATGGCTTCGTCCCAAGAATAAAAGATTTGAGCATTTTGCATTTTTTCGGCTAAGGTTTTTGGAATAATCGCCCAAATGCCGTTCGTTTCAACCTTCTGACTAAATTTTATTTCAGGAATTGCAACAAGTTTTGATGCTAAATACTGAGCCATTTCATTGGCATGACGCGCGTTTTTTTCCCATACATTTTCTTTCAGCAAGGCTAAAAACTGAGCTGAAATAAATCTCATTTTGGAGGCTAATTGCATGCCTTGTTTGCGGAAAAGCTCAAAAAATTCAATGAGTTCAGGTTTTAGAAAAACTACCGCTTCACCAAACATTAATCCATTTTTTGTACCACCAAACGATAAAATATCAACTCCTGTATCGCTTATCATTTCTTTCATAGTGCAGTTTAAAGCAACGGCCGCATTTGAAATTCTTGCTCCGTCGACATGCAATAATAAATTACGTTGATGCGCAAAATCAGCCAAGGCTTTTATTTCGGAAATCGTGTACACAGTTCCTAATTCAGTTGCCTGCGTAATCGAAATAATTCCGGGAACCGATTGGTGCGGATATCTTCCGGTTGGAACATAGGGCAAAATCAGTTCAGGTGATAATTTCCCGTCGTGATTGGGTATATCCAGCAATTTAGTTCCGGCAAATTTTTCGCCCGCACCACATTCATCCACATTGATATGGGCATGCGAGGAGCAGATTATCGAATTGAATGAGCGGCTATTGCTTGCCAGAGAAATAATATTTGCGGCTGTTCCGTTGTAAACAAAAAACGTTTCCGCCTGATCCCCAAATAAACGCTTAAATTCCTGATTGGCCGTTTTTGTAAGTGAGTCGTTACCGTAAGCAGGCGCATGGCCTTGGTTAGCATAGATAAGGGCTTGCATTACTTCCGGACAAACTCCTGCCCAATTGTCGCTGGCAAATGATTTAATCATGATTTTGTTTTTTCGACAAATTTATCAAAATCGCTGTTAAAACGAGCAATCAATCAAATATAAAATAGGCTTCCATTTTGCGAAATTGAGTTTCAGAAATTATCGAATCTTTTCTCAATTGATAAAACCCATTGATTTTCCCGAGTTTATTTCTGTAATTAAATATTTTTTGAACCAATGCATAATCCATATAAGGATGTTTTAGCGCAGTTTTAAAATCACAGGTATTTAGATTAATCTTCTGAATAACAGTGTCGTTAAATATCAAACCTGAAGTCATTGAATTAAACCTTACGCTATCCATTTTATACAACTCGCTGATTTGCTTCATGGAAACATAACCACCTAAGCGGTTGCGATATTTAACGATTTGTCCTGCATAAAAAGGACCAATTCCTGAAACTTTCAGAAAATCAACAGAATCGCCCCGGTTGATATCGATTTTTACTTTTTCAATCTTTGCATTCGTCGGTGAAAGTATGGTTGTGGCCGTTGAAATCTCATGCTTTTGATTATCAGGAATAATTATAAAATCTTTGATTTGAAAATAAATTGCATCGGTTAAGCCGTAAATTTTGGTAAGATCTTCCGCTTTGTAGAATCTTCCACCTTTAGATTCAAATTTTAGAATTGTTTTTACTATCGATTCGGGCATGCCCATCTCAAGCCATTTTTCTTCAGGAAGCTTATTAGGATTAAACGGAAAAGGAAGCATTTCAACGAGTTCTACTTCTTCTCTACCTGAGCTTTTGTAGTTTTTTATATCTTTATTATCATTTATTAATTGAGCACTGGCATTCCAGTTTTCAATTTCAGCAAGCGCTATTGAATAATCATAAGGCTTTTCTTTCAGAATAAAAGGGAGAAAGGCATGGATGGCAAAGGAGATTATGATTAATGTTATTAAAAAAAATGCACCTCGCTCCTGTTGTTTATTGAAAGCTAGAAAAGACTTAACCTGATTTTTGATTGAATTCAGCCACATTGTGGCTAATGTAGTACATAATTATGCCATGTATTGATCAATTGTTCAAACGCTTGGAACAAATGATCAAGCGATTGGTTTTTCAGTACGAAGTCAAATTTTTATTCCCATTCAATGGTAGCCGGTGGTTTTGAACTAATGTCGTAAACCACACGATTCACACCTTTGACACGGTTAATAATTTTGCTTGATACCTCGGCCAAAAATTCATAGGGTAAATGGCACCAATCGGCGGTCATCCCGTCAGTTGATTCAACTGCCCGCAGTGCTACCACATTTTCGTAGGTTCTTTCATCACCCATAACGCCTACCGCCTGGATGGGAGTAAGAATTGCACCGGCCTGCCAAACCTTATGATATAGGTTGTGCTCTTTTAATCCATTAATGAAAATTGCATCAACTTCTTGTAAAACAGCAACTTTTTCAGCTGTGACATCGCCAAGAATCCGAATCCCCAATCCCGGCCCGGGAAAAGGGTGACGGCCTAATAATTCAGGCTTCATATTCAAAGATTTTCCAACTCTTCTAACCTCATCTTTAAAAAGCGATTTTAGTGGTTCTACAACTTTCAACTTCATAAAATCGGGTAAACCACCCACATTATGATGCGATTTGATTGTTGCCGACGGACCATTAACAGACACGGATTCAATGATATCCGGATAAATGGTTCCCTGAGCCAGCCAGTTTACATCTTTGATTTTCTTTGCTTCTTCGTCAAAAACTTCAATAAAAGTCTTTCCAATTGCTTTCCGTTTAGCCTCTGGTTCAGAAATTCCTTTTAATGCAGAATAGAATTTTTCGCTTGCATTTACACCTATTACATTCAATCCCATATCTTTATAGGAATGCAATACTTCGGCAAACTCATTTTTTCTGAGCAGCCCGTTATCCACAAA
>JAZDJM010000489.1:0-4520 GCA_043804305.1 Bacteroidota bacterium | reverse complement strand
AATTACAAAGAAATAGACTCACATATTGCGGAGCATAAAATTTTTATCAATGAGATTAATAAATTCAAAACTGATTTTGATAGCGGTAAAATTGCGATGACAATATCCGTATTAAATTTTCTAAAAGACTGGCTCTTAAATCATATTGCAGTTGAAGATAAAAAGTACGAACTCTGTTTTAAACAAAATGGATTGACTTAGATAAATAAAATTAATTGGGGGAAGCGCTATTTCTGGATAGCATCGTATATGGCTTGCTGTATGCGGGTTCTGAAATTGAATTTACTGATTTTAGTATTGTTTGCGTCTGGATAAACGCGGTTCGAAAGGAAAATAAACACCAAATCATATTTTGGATCAACCCAAGCTGCCGTACCTGTAAAACCGGTGTGCCCATAAGTTAGCGGAGAAGCACTTTTACATACCGGCCCTAAAGAATCATAAATCGGATAAGGTTTGTCAAATCCTAAACCACGGCGATTTTCAACTTCTTTGTAGTTGTACTGATAGGCGGTATATTGACTGATAATTGCAGAATCAAGAAGCTGATAGCCGGCATAATTACCGTTTTGCAAAAATAGCTGAAATAATGCGGCTAAATCTTCGGCATTTGAGAAAAGTCCGGCATGGCCGCTCACTCCGCCCAGCATTGCTGCGCCAGGATCATGCACATCGCCCTGAATCAATTGTTTTCGGAATATAGTGTCCATTTCGGTTGGCACGAGCTGATCTTCTTCAAAGCGTTGACGCGGTAAAAAACCAATATATCTTAGGCCCATTGGATTATAGAATGATTGCTGTACATATTTATCCAATGAAGTATTCGTCTGTAGTTCGATATATTGTTTAAACCAATAAAAACCCAAATCGCTGTAAGCATAACCATTCTTTTTGCGCAATGCCGAATTAGCTATCGTATCGTATATTTTAAACGCATAATTTTTATCGATATAGAGGTTTTGAGCCACCCGGTTTGAATGTTTTTCATCTATTTGCGTTGAAAAAAGTAAGGGATTTAATAGATTGTTTTTATCCAGTTCCTTATGATAAAATGGAATCCATGTTGCAATAGCCGACTGGTGTGTAAGTAGTTCTTTATTCTTTATTGATGCTTTGTTTGTAAATTTTAATGCAGGTAGGTAAGTTGATATTTTTTCTTCGGGATCAAATTTTTGCTCAGCCTGAAGCTTCATCAAACTTGGAGTGGTTGCCGCCACTTTGGTAATGCTTGCCAAATCGTAAATGGAATAATTGTCGATGGCTTTGTTTTTTGAATAGGTTTGATAACCAAATGATTTTGAATAAATCATTCGCCCATTCCGAGCAACCACTACCTGACAACCCGGAAATGCCTGTTTATCAATCCCTTCTTTTACCAACGAATCGATGTATTCAAGTTTTTTAGTGTCAATACCAACTTGTTCAGGGAAGCCAAATCCTAATCGTTTCGTTTTGTTGGTAATTATGCCATAAGCGCTGGGATATTTTTCATTAAGTCCTACTGGCAATTTACCCTTAAACGGAAGCGCACCAAATAATTGCTGAACAACACTTCTTGCAGCATAATCGTTGTCTTGATGGGCAATAATACTTGCAGTGATTAATTCATCAACCGATAGTAATTCGTTATATGCCAGAGGACCACCAAAAAAACTTAAAATAACTGTATGCTTTTTGGATAGATTTGAAATAAGTTCAATGCATTCTTTCGTAATTCCAAAATTTCGGTTTGGAAAAATGGAAATACCGCCCAATCCAATAATAATTTGTTCATAATCATTAAGTTGAGCCTCAATAATTCGGGCTTGAGATTGTGAAAAAGATTTTGGCAGTGAAAAATTGTTCAGCGAAGCAAATCGTTGTACAGATTCCAGAAAGATGTTTTTTGATTCCAAACCTAAAGTTAAAACAGCAGTTTTTTTCTTTAGTTGTGTCTGAAACGGAAGGACGGCTTTATCGTTTTTCAATAAAATGCTAGCTTCTTCGTAGAGTTGTTGGTTTAGAGCCAGAGCTTTTGGAGTATTTAAATCGAAAGTAAGATTCTTAATTTCAATGTAGGGTTTCTTGTACAATCCTGCACGATACTTATACTTCAATACTTTTTTAACTTTTTCTTCTAAATAATTAGCATCAATTCGGCCTGTTTCGAGTGCTTCTAAAATGGCTGATACTGCTTTGGGTACATCTTTTGGCAAGAGTAAAACATCATTTCCGGCCAGTAAGGCTCTGACTTCAATTTCGCCTGGACTGAAATACTTTGTCACACCTTCCATGTCCAATGCATCTGTAATAACCAAACCATCAAATTTTAAGGAATCGCGCAAAAGTCCGTTAATAATTTTTGGCGAAAGGGTAGAGGCCAGGTTTTCTTCTTTTTCTAAAGCGGGAATATACAAATGGGCTACCATTATACTTTGCAAATCGCTCTTAATCATCTCTTTAAAAGGCATTAATTCTATCGAGTCAAGTCTTTTCAAATCATGCTTAATCAGAGGAAGTGTAAAATGAGAATCGCGATCAGTATCGCCATGGCCGGGAAAATGTTTTGCGCTTGCAAGTATATTTTTGCTTTGAAGTCCTTTTTGATAGGCTATGGCTTTTTCGCTAACGTTTTTTGGATTGTCACCAAAGGATCGGCTGTTGATAACGGGATTTTTTGGATTGACATTTACATCGACCACAGGAGCGAAATTTATGTGAAGGCCAATCCTGCCGCATTGTTCGCCAATCTGTTTGCCCATTTCAAAAATGAAAGTATTGTCATCAATCGATCCTAATGTCATTTGATAGGGATACGAAATTGTAGAATCCAGTCGCATACCCAATCCCCATTCTCCATCAATAGCCGTAAGCAAAGGAACACGGCTTCTTTTTTGCCATAAATTGGTTTGTTTTGCCTGTCTTACAGGGCCTGATCCAAAAAAACAAACACCGCCAATTCCAAATTTATCGATATAATAGTTTATTTCAGGGAAATAAGGCTCTCTGGCATTATTGGCCCTGACCATAAGTAGTTGCCCGATTTTCTGCGAGCTGTTTAAGGTCAGAAAAACGGAATCAACCCAAGCCGTTTCTGAGAGTATCTTTTTAGAAGTATTCTGTTTTACGGGTTTGTTATTTGAAAAAAATAAAGGTATAATAAAGAGAAGGAGTAGTGTATTTTTCATATGTCTATAATTTGTTTTTTAATGGTCATATGGAACATCCACAATAATCATCCTCCTGTGTGTCAAAATTGTTTTGCCATGGATGTTTCATCTGTTTATAATTTGTTTTTTAATTGGCTTCGCCGAGCTCGTAAACTCGGTTGCCAGATGGAACATCCGGTATAATCATCCTCCTGTGTGTCAAAATTGTTGAGTCGTGGATGTTTCATGGCAGCAAATTTCTTTTACAAAAATAGAATTATTCAGCATTACATCATAGCAATTAAGGCGAATCCTTAAATCAATTTTAAATGTCAATATTTTCTGCTAACTCATCAAAAAGAGTGCTGCATACTAAGAAGTGTACAACTTACACATATCTTGATTAAGGAAATTTAATTATCTGAAAATCATATAACATATTGTTGGAAAAATATAATAAAAACTGCTTCTGATCGGTTTATCTTTGAAGCCTTTAAAACTTAAATAGGAAGGAATAAAATGAATTATTCGGCGATTTCCAGAAAGGAAAACCTCCTTCAGGAGATATGACTGGCTGAACTAAGCGAGGACGTATATATATATAGAGTAAAAGCCTTATGTATCAGATGAATTGCGATGAAAAGAAATTTTACCAGCTGTATTCATGGCAATTTCCCGGAATTTTTATCGCCCATAAACTGTATAAAGTAATGCTGTGCTTATCCTCTGGAAAGAATATTTATTTATGAATTTAAAAAAATGAAAACAAAAGTTCTAAGTTTAATAGCCCTGTTCGTGATGGGCTCTGCTTCGGTTTTTGCCGGAAATAAAAGTGAAAAGATTGAAGTAAAAGGAAATTGTGGAATGTGCGAAAAACGAATCGAAAAAGCGGCTTTAGAAGTAATTGGAGTTTTAAAGGCTGATTGGATCAAAGAAACAAAAATTTTGGAAGTGACCTTTGATGATAGCAAAACTAGCACGGATAAAATTGAGATGGCCATTGCAAAAGTTGGACTTGATACTGCTCACCATAAAGCTTTTCAGGATGTGTACAATCAACTTCCAGGATGCTGCAAATACGATCGCGAAGAGAAGAAGGTTGATCAGTCAGCCTTGGGGCATCAGCATTAGAAGCAATTGGCTTTGCAATTATACTGTCTTTTTCTTCACTGAGTAATTGAATCGATTTATTGGTTGTTTGAGCGGCATATTTTCAAAATTTAAAAGTCTTTTTACGAGAGAGGTAGGGTCGGACTCTACTTATTGGGAGAATTAGTAAGGTAGGAAAAACAGAAAAACCGGGATCCTTTATAATTGGAAAGTTGAAGCAATACAAAAGGAATAGGACTAGAGATTGTAACGAATTGAAAACAATCAATAATGTTTCAATGA
>JAZDJM010000488.1:0-3698 GCA_043804305.1 Bacteroidota bacterium | reverse complement strand
ATGATAAACAAATGAAACTTTGGGATAAGGGATTTGAAAGCCACGTAAATATTGAGCGTTTTACGGTTGGCAATGATCGGGTTTACGATCTGAAACTTGCAAAATACGATATACAAGGCAATAAAGCGCATGCACAAATGCTTCAAAAAATCGGAATTCTTTCTGAACATGAGTTAGCCGACATACTTAATGGCTTATCAGAAATTGAAAAAACGATACAGGAAGGTACATTTACCATCGAAGATGACTTTGAAGATGTTCACAGTAAAATTGAGCATGAATTAACGCGTAAGATTGGAGAAGCAGGAAAAAAAATTCGTACTGCCCGATCAAGGAATGATCAGGTCTTGCTTGATTTGCAATTGTATTTCAAAGACGAAATTAACCAAATCAAGGAATTGGTTAAAGAATTGTTTGCTACGCTTTTGTTGTTGAGCGATAAACATAAAAATGAACTGATGCCGGGTTATACGCATTTTCAGCTTGCCATGCCTTCTTCTTTTGGATTATGGTTTTCGGCCTATGCAGAGAGTTTAATCGACGATATCAGATCTTTAAATCTGGCTTACAAAATAAGCGATCAAAATCCGCTTGGATCGGCAGCCGGTTATGGAACTTCTTTTCCGATTGATAGAGCAATGACAACTTCTTTGCTTGAATTTGAGACTATGAAATTTAATGTTATTGCTGCACAAATGGGTCGTGGAAAAATTGAGAAAACGATTGCATTTGCACTCTCATCGGTTGCCGCCACACTCTCAAAAATGTCGTCGGATGTTTGTATTTTTATGAATCAGGGTTTTAATTTTCTGGGTTTTGCAAAGGAATTTACTACCGGTTCGAGTATTATGCCGCATAAACAAAATCCGGATGTTTTTGAATTAATTAGGGCAAAATCAAATAAAATTCAAAGTTTACCCTTGGAAATAATGTTGATAACCAATAATTTACCAAGTGGTTATCATCGCGATTATCAGATACTAAAAGCAAGTATAATGGATGCAATTGAGCAATTGAAGGAAGTTCTGGCATTGTCAAATTTTATGATCAATAAGCTTGAAATAAAAAAAGACATTTTAAGTAAAAAAGAATACGATAATCTTTTTAGTGTTGAAGAGGTAAATAAGCTGGTAATGAAAGGCATTCCTTTCAGAGAGGCCTATAAAATAG
Organism: Bacteroidota bacterium; assembly: GCA_043804305.1. Classification (GTDB taxonomy): domain Bacteria; phylum Bacteroidota; class Bacteroidia; order Bacteroidales; family UBA12170; genus UBA12170. The sequence goes on along the minus strand of JAZDJM010000488.1, from coordinate 2,528 downwards.
TAGGGAAAGATATTATGGAAGGAAACTTTAAGCCTCAAAAACTTATAAATCATACACATCAGGGAAGTATTGGAAACTTATGCCTGCAAGAGATACAAAGTAAATTTGATGCTGCTTTTGAACCAAAATAATAAATTTGTGGGGCAATTAAGGAATACTACTTCACTTCAAAATCAAACATTTCTTCGTTTCCGATATATCCTTGCAAACGATCACCAATAGAAACGGGGCCAACGCCGGCCGGAGTTCCGGTATAAATTAAATCGCCAATTTTGAGGCTTACAAACTGCGAAACGTAGGCAATAATTTCATCGATGTCAAAAATCATGTCTTTTGAATTTCCGATTTGTCTGGTTTCTCCATTAATCAGCAGGCGAAAATCAATGTTTTTTATATCGCTAAGTTTGTTTTTTGCCAAAAATTTTCCAAGCGGAGCCGAATTATCAAAGGCTTTTGCGATTTCCCAAGGCAATCCTTTTGCTTTTGCTGCCGACTGTAAATCGCGAGCTGTAAAATCAATACCCAATCCAATATCTGAATAATAATTTGGGGCAAATTCCTTTTGAATGTGTTTGCCTATTTTATTAATCCTGACCACAATTTCCACTTCATGATGAATATCTTCCGAAAAATCAGGATAAAAAAACGGATTATTTTTTTGCAATAAAGAAGTCTCCGGTTTCATAAAAAAAACAGGCTCTTTTGGAAGCGGATTGTTTAACTCTTTGGCATGTTCCACATAATTTCGGCCGATACAGATGATTTTCATTTTTTTTAGTTTAGGAGTTGAAAGGTTGAAAGGGTTGAAAGGTTGAGAAGTTTATATGTTTAAAAATTAAAAATTAAAAATTAAAAACTATCAATTATCAATTATCAATTATCAATTATCAATTATCAATTATCAATTATCAATTATCAATTATCAATTATCAATTATCAATTATCAATTATCAATTATCAATTATCAATTATTTTAAGAAAATTTCATATTTCCCAAGTCACTGCTTTTTAATTTGAGTTTTGTAATTACTCGTTTGGTCGATAGCGGAAAATCGCCTTTCATCATCCAATCGTAATACGATGGTTCTGTTTTAAATATTTCGCTGACTAATTTTCCTTTATGTTTTCCGAAGTTGATAATTTCCTTGCCATCTTCGTTATAAATGATAAAACCAATCAAATCGACTGCATTATTTACCTGCGAAAAATCGGCTAAGGCATTGACATCGTTCACTATAGGAAAACTTACATTTCCTTCTTTATCTTTAAACTCAACACCCTTGTATTTATCGAGTTGAGCCAAAAGCACTTCATAGGTTGCAATGGTATCTGCCTCTGCACTGTGCGCGTTTTCCAAATCTTTTCCGCAATAAAATTTATAGGCAGCAACCAGTGTACGCTGCTCCATTTTATGAAAAATATTTTGAACATCGACCAACTTTCGGTTTTCGATATCAAAATCGATATCTGCACGCAAAAACTCTTCAACCAGCAACGGGATATCAAATTTATTGGAATTGTAACCGGCTAAATCGCAATTGTTTAAGAACTCAAACAAACCTTTTGCCAATTGCCTGAACGTGGGCTCATCCTTTACATCTTCGTCAAAAATTCCATGAATTGCTGAAGTTTCAGCCGGAATAGGGATTTCAGGATTAATTCTCCTGGTTTTAATTTCTTTTTGTCCGTTTGAAAGTATTTTCACTATACTTATTTCTACTATCCGGTCGGTAGCCACTTTAATTCCCGTTGTTTCCAGATCGATAAACGCAATTGGGCGTTTTAGGTTTAACTCCATTTAAAATATATTTAGTTTGACAAAGGTAGGTATTTTCCGTTTTTAGCGAAATGAAAAACCGGATAGCAGAAGCAAATCCGGTTTATTAATTATAAGCGCTCTAAATCAGATACTTTGATTTACATCAAAGTTTTCGATGTATTCTCTTAAGCGTTTCAGGTACAATCCGCCTAAAGCTCCATCAACTACGCGGTGATCGTAAGCTAAAGACAACATCATAATGCTTCTGATTCCAATGGTATCGCCTTCAGGTGTTTCAATAACTACCGGACGTTTTACTATGGCGCCCAAACCAAGAATAGCCACTTGCGGCTGATTGATTATAGGGGTTCCCGTTAAACTGTCGAAACTTCCGAAATTGGTTATTGTAAAAGTACCACCGCTAATTTCATCGGGAGTTAATTTATTGGCTCTGGCCCTTTTGGCAAGATCGTTCACTGTTTTGGCCATCCCGATTAAATTCTTTTGATCGGCATTTTTTATGACCGGCACAATCAGATTGCCATCCGGCAATGCAGCAGCCATACCTATATTAATGTTTTTCCGGTAAATGATGTTGCTTCCGTCAACCGATACATTCAATCCGGGATAATCGCGCAAAGCCTTTGCAGCGGCAGCTATGAATATTGGAGTGTATGTAATTTTTTCTCCTTCGCGTTTTTGAAACGAATCTTTTACTTTATTTCTCCAGTTCACAATTTTTGTTACATCAGCTTCAATAAATGAAGTT
>JAZDJM010000487.1:0-2191 GCA_043804305.1 Bacteroidota bacterium | reverse complement strand
GCCCTTTTTAACACTAAAAAAATAAAAAAATAATTAAAGGATATTAAAGAATGAAAAATGATGAAACTTGAATTTTTTACTGCGAACAAGAGGCCTACTTCAAATTCTTATTCTTTTGTAACAATATAAAGGTCTTCATCGGGTTTTGACATATAGAATTGTTCGCGGGCATATTTTTCAAGCTCTGCATTACCTGAATTTAATTCAATCAGTTTTTGCTCGTCTGCTTTTATTTTTTCCTTATAATAGTTTTGTTGCTCAATCAAATTTTTCAATTGGGATACATTTTTTTTATGGGCTATCAGGCTATATTCATCAAAAAAGAGGATCCACAGCACAAAAATAAAAGAGGCAATAAAATATTTATTTTTTATAACCCTTATAAAAACTGATGTTTGTTTTTCGCCCATTGAAATTCTTTTACACATCAAATTTAGCTTTTTAATAGAACAAAAAAAGGGAGGCAAAAAAAATACCTCCCAAATTATCAACAAAATGTGGTTTATTCGATATCCGGTGCAAAATTCGGATAAGTATATTCCTTTGCAGGGACAAATGTTTCTTTAATGGTTCGAATAGAAGTCCAGCGCAACATGTTAAAAATTGAACCTGCCTTATCGTTGGTACCTGAACCTCTGGCTCCGCCAAAGGGTTGTTGCCCCACTACAGCGCCGGTTGGTTTATCGTTTATGTAAAAATTACCTGCTGCATCTTGAAGCCTTTTGGTAATTTTTTCAATATGATATCTGTTCTGCGAAAAAATAGCTCCGGTTAAAGCGTAAATAGATGTTTTGTCAAGTAATTCAAGCGTTTCATCGAGTTTTTCATCTTTATAAATATAGAGTGTAAGTACTGGTCCAAAAAGCTCTTCTTCCATAGTAATGTAATTTGGTTTTTTAGCCAGGATTATGGTAGGTTCAATAAAATAACCAACTGATTTATCATATTTCCCGCCAAAAATAACCTCAGCATCTTTGTCTTCTTTAGCCTTCTCAATGAACCCTGTTAATTTGTCAAACGAAGATTCATCAATTACTGCATTTATGAAGTTTGTAAAATCTTCGGGTGGCCCCATTTTGATAGTTGCCATTTCGGCATCCAATCTTTCCCGTACCTGAGGCCAAATACTTTGCGGGATATAAACCCGTGAAGCGGCTGAACATTTTTGCCCCTGATACTCAAACGCCCCACGAATCATCGCAATTGCAAGTTCCTGAACTTTTGCCGTGTTATCGGCAAAAATAAAATCTTTACCCCCTGTTTCACCTACAATCCTTGGATACGATTTGTATTTATAAATATTGTTGCCAATTGTTTTCCAGATGCTATGGAACACACCTGTTGATCCGGTAAAATGAATTCCGGCAAACTCCGGGTGTGAAAGGATAACATCGGCTGCAACCGGACCAGAAACAAAAACCAGGTTAATTACACCATCAGGTAAACCGGCTTCCCTAAAGATTTCCATTATTACAGAAGCTGAATAGACGGCTGTTTTCGAAGGTTTCCAAACCACAACATTTCCCATCATGGCAGGGGCGGCAGGCAGGTTGCCTGCAATCGAAGTAAAGTTAAATGGAGTTAATGCAAAAATAAATCCTTCAAGCGGCCTGAATTCGTTATAATTCCACATGCCGTTATCCGATTCAGGCTGTAATTTGTAAATATCGGTCATAACCTTAACCCCAAACCTGAAAAAATCAGCTAGTTCACATGCCGCGTCAATTTCCGATTGGAAAGCATTTTTTGACTGCCCTAACATAGTTGCAGCATTTATTTTTGAACGATAGGGTCCGGTAAGCAAATCGGCCGCTTTTAGAAAAACAGATGCCCTTTGGTGCCAAGGCATGTTAGCCCAGTTATCACGAGCCCCCAAGGCTGCATCGATAGCCATTTCAACATGGCTTGAATCACCCTGATTAAAGAATCCAAGTGTAAGTTTTATTTCATGAGGCGGGAAAATCCTTATCTTTCTATCTGTTCTGACTTCTTTTCCTCCAATAACCATTGGTAATTCAACTTCAGTCGAACGCAATTCCTCCAGTTTTATTTTTAATTCCTTCCTTTCAGCCGTACCGGGGGCATAAGAATAAATTGTTTCATTTTTAACTTCCGGAACATTAAAAAATCCATTTGTCATACCTCAATATTTAATTTTAATATTTTTAGAACTGTGCTTGGGTCAAAAATA
>JAZDJM010000486.1:0-5869 GCA_043804305.1 Bacteroidota bacterium | reverse complement strand
TCAATTATCAATTATCAATTATCAATTATCAATTATCAATTATCAATTATCAATTATCAATTATCAATTATCAATTATCAATTATCAATTATCAATTATCAATTATCAATTATCAATTATCAATTATCAAATAACCTCGTTTACCAATCGCGCAGCATCTTCTAAAGCGATTGCCGAAAGAACTTTCAGTCCTGAATCATCAATCAGTTTTTTGCCTTCAACAGCGTTTGTTCCTTGCAATCGAACAATTATCGGGATAGAAATATCACCAATATTTTGGTAAGCATCAACGATTCCCTGTGCAACCAAATCGCAACGAACGATACCGCCAAATATATTTACTAAGATAGCTTCAACATTTGGATCTTTCAAGATAATCCGGAATGCTTCTTCTACCCGTTTTGCATTTGCTGTTCCTCCAACATCAAGGAAATTGGCCGGTTCACCACCCGACATTTTTATCATATCCATTGTAGCCATTGCCAAGCCTGCGCCATTTACCATACAGCCAACATTTCCATCAAGTTTTACATAATTCAAATCAAAACGACGAGCTTCAACTTCAATAGGATCTTCTTCTGTAATATCACGCAATTCTTTATAATCCAAATGGCGGAATAGTGCATTATCATCGAGGTTTACTTTAGCATCGACAGCCAAGATTTTATTATCGGAGGTTTTTAGCACAGGATTAATTTCAAACATGGTTGAATCTGTACCAACATAAGCGTTGTATAAAGCCGTTACGAATTTAACCATATCTTTATACGCATCACCACTTAGACCAAGGTTGAAAGCAATTTTTCTGGCCTGAAAGGCCTGCAATCCAACTTTAGGATCAACCTCTTCTTTAAAGATAAGATGTGGAGTTTCTTCGGCAACAGTTTCAATATCAACACCACCTTCGGTTGAATACATAATGATATTCCGGCTGCTGGCACGATTCAGTAAAACCCCCATATAGTATTCCTCAATTTGATTTTCACCCGGATAATAAACATCCTGAGCTATTAACACCTTATTCACTAGTTTTCCTTCGGCAGTGGTTTGATGTGTAACAAGCTGCATTCCAATAATTTGATCAGCTAATGTTTTTACATCGTCTAGACTTTTAGCAAGTTTAACTCCTCCACCTTTTCCGCGGCCACCAGCGTGTATCTGAGCCTTTACAACCCACCATCCGGTTCCGGTTTGTTTTTGTAATTCTTTGGCAGCTTCAACAGCCTGCTCAGGTGTGGCAGCAACAATACCTTCCTGAATTCTTACACCATAACTTTTAAGAATTTGCTTTCCTTGATATTCGTGAATATTCATTTTTTAGGTTTTTTGATATTTCTAGTGTGATTAACACAAAAATTAATTTACAAATAAGCAAAGCAGTGCTGCTTTACAATATGTGGCCAAAATTAAAACATTTTATGTGATAAAGAGGAGCTTTTCGGTATTTTTACTCTTTTCAAATAAGCCTATTGGCGATGTTGGTAATTCGCTTGTATTTAATCCACTGATAATAAATTGTATAAACTACAGATTGTTGATTTTCTTAGTGTTAGTTTAGAACAGATTTGCTTTTACAAAAAAATTAACATCTTGCCATTCAATGATTTTTTTAGGCTCAGAAAAATTACCTAATTTAGTCGGATGTTAAATCAAGGCTTTTTAGTATTTTTTAAACAATGTTGAATGCTGATTACTAAAACCCAAACCAAAGGAAACCAACAAAAGCAATGCATTTTACCTATGTATGATTTCACATTGTATTTCTGCCGGTATTTATTAATTTAAACCTAAACAAATGAAAAAAATTACACTTGTATTTTTTGCGCTGCTAAGTATTTCCTTATTTGCTCAAAAAGATTGGATTCGCTATGCCTCAATTTCTCCTGATGCATCGCAAATTGTTTTCGCTTACCAAGGCGATTTATTTTTAGTTTCTTCAGATGGTGGAACTGCTCAACCACTTTTGCTTAGTGAAGCTTACGAATCGAATCCTGTTTGGTCGAACGATGGTAAAAGGCTCGCTTATACCTCTGATTTATATGGTAATTTCGATATTTTTATTTTCGATTTCGCCACACGCGTAAGCAATAGAATTACTTATCATTCTGCAAAGCAAGTACCATGGACATTTTCTCCGGACGATAAGTTTGTATTATTTTCGGCACAACTTGATGATAATGTGAAGAATGCACAGTTTCCTTATGGATTGCTTACAGAGCTTTATAAAGTTCCTGTAACGGGTGGTCGTGTAATACAATGTTTAACTACTTCGGCTGAAAATGTTAATGTGAGCAAAGATGGTTCAAAATTATTGTACCAAGATGTTAAAGGTTATGAAGATCCTTGGCGTAAACATCATACTTCATCTGTTACGCGCGATATATGGTTGTACAATAAAGATGAAGGAAAACACACAAAAATAAGCACTTTTAAAGGTGAAGATCGTAATCCGGTTTTTTCTGCAAACGAAGATAAAATGTTCTTCCTTTCAGAGCAGAACGGCATTTTTAACGTGTACGAAAAAGCCCTTACTACCGATAGCCAAGAAATAAAACTTACAAGCTTTGAGAAGAATCCTGTACGATTTTTAAGTGTAGCTAATAATAATACATTAGCATTTATTTATGATGGAGGATTATACACTAAAAACGAAGGTGCTGATGCAAAAAGGTTAAATCTAACGATTCCGAAGTTTAAAGAAGTAGCGCTATCAGTTCCAAAATCTTTCTCAAAAGATGCCACAGAAATGAATGTTTCTCTTAATGGAAAAGAAATTGTTTTTGTTGTGCGTGGCGAAGTTTTTGTCACTTCCGTTGAATTTGGAACAACAAAAAGAATTACCAATACACCCGAGCAGGAAAGAAATGTAAGCTTTAACCCTGATGGAAAATCAATTCTTTATTCGTCCGAACGTAATGGTAGCTGGAATATTTATGAAACAAGTCTGGTAAACCCTGAAGAAGAATCTTTTGCATTATCAACTGTTTTAAAAGAGAAGCCCATCGTTGTTAACGAAAAAAACACCTTTCAACCTGAGTATTCTCCCGATGGTAAAGAGATAGCCTTTCTAGAGGAACGTACCGAATTGAAGGTGATTAATCTAGCAACAAAAGCACAACGCTCTGTTTTAGCCGGCACTTATAATTACTCTTATTCCGATGGCGATCAATGGTATCAGTGGTCGCCCGATGGGAAATATTTTTTAGTGAGTTATTTAGGTGGCAAGCGCTGGGTTGATGAAGTTGGATTAGTTGATGCTAAAGGAGGCAAAGATCCTATCAATCTAAGTTTGAGTGGTTATGCCGATTCGAATCCTAAATGGATAATGAATGGCAACGGAATGTTATGGTTTTCAGATCGTAACGGTATGCGAAGCCATGGAAGTTGGGGAGCAAAACGTGATGCTTATGCGATGTTCTTTAATCAGGAATTTTACGAAAAATTTACAATGACCAAAGAAGAATACGAAGCTAAATACCCAAAAAAGAAAGACGAAGACAAAGAAAAACCCGATTTAGCAGAAGCATCAAAAAATAAAAAAGTAAAAGTAACTGAAGAGAAAAAAGAGGAGAAGAAAGTAGAAATGAATCTGGCTAATCTCGAAGATCGTGTTGAAAGAGTCACCATTAATTCGTCAGATTTAGGCGATGCCGTGCTTACAAATGACGGCGAAAATTTATTCTATCTCAGTCGCTTCGAGAAGGGCTATGATTTATGGTTACATAAAATTAAGGAAAAGGAAACCAAGCTTGTTCTTAAACTTGATGGTCGAGGCGGCCAGTTGAAAATGGATAAAGACGGTAAAAATTTATTTCTTCTTTCAGGCGGAAACCTTATAAAATTGGATATTAAAAACGTTGACAAACCGGAAAAAAAGAATATCGCCTTTAAGGCTGATATGGATTGGAATGCGGCGGGTGAGCGTGAGTATATTTTCTATCACGCTTGGAAGCAAGTGAACGATAAATTTTACGCGCCTGATTTTAAAGGTGTTGATTGGGAATTATATAAAAAAGCCTATGAAGCATTTTTACCAAGCATCAGTAATAATTACGATTTTGCCGAGCTTTTAGGAGAGATGTTGGGAGAATTAAATGGTTCTCATACAGGAGGTCGTTATTCTCATCAGGCTGATGGCGATGCAACTGCCAGTTTGGGTGCTTTTTACGATTTGTCTTTCGTAGGGAAAGGGTTGAAAATTGCTGAAATTATTGAAAAAGGACCACTTGATAAATCTGATTTAGATATTAAAGCAGGCGATATAATTGAACAAATTAACGGAATAGATATTTTGCCTGAAGTCAATTATTATCAATTGCTCAATCAGCTTGACGGTAAAAATACTCAGTTAAAGATTTATCATCCGGCAACTCAAAAGTCGTCTGTAGTTGTTGTTAAACCGATAAGTCAAGGTGCTAAATCGAGCTTGCTTTACGATCGTTGGATTAAATTTATGCGTGAAGAAACCAATCGTCTTTCCGATGGAAAAGTAGGCTATGTGCACGTTCGTGGAATGGATGACGCAAGTTTTCGTGTTGCATATTCTGAAATTTTAGGTCGAAATGTTGATAAAGAAGCTATTATAGTTGATACTCGTTTCAATGGAGGTGGTTGGCTGCATGACGATCTTGTGACCTTATTGAGCGGAGAACGCTATGTCGATTTTGCTCCTCGCGGACACTATGTTGGTTCGGAACCTATGGAAAAATGGTATCGTCCTTCAGTAGTTCTTATGGGTGAAGGAAATTATTCAGACGCTCATGCATTTCCTTACGCTTATAAGGCATTGAAAATAGGTAAATTAGTAGGAATGCCTGTTCCGGGAACTATGACTGCTGTTTGGTGGGAGCGCCAAATAGATCCAAGTCTTGTTTTTGGAATTCCACAAATGGGTGTTTGGGATTTAGATGGAAATTATCTGGAAAATCAACAATTAGAACCCGATGTAATGATGGCTCAGGATAAAGAAAAGGTGAGCCAAGGAATCGATCAGCAATTAATGAAAGCTGTGGAAATATTGCTTGAAAAATAAGAGATGCAAAAATTATTAATAAAAAATATGGTTTGTCCGCGCTGTATAACTGCAGTTAGGACTCTATTATTCGAATTGGATATTCCGTATATAGATATTCAACTTGGTGAAATAACAGCCAAAAACAGCATTACAATCAGCACTAAAGAAAAATTAAAATTACGGCTAAACTATTTAGGTTTTGATCTGCTTGATGATTTCAGGATACAATTGATTGAAAAAGTAAAAACAACACTTATCAATTTAATTCAACATTCTGAAAATGAAATAAATATTAACTATTCAGATTATTTATCCGAAACGCTAGGGAAAGATTATAGATATTTGAGTACACTTTTTTCATCACTAAATGGAATAACTATTGAGAAATACATTATTCAATTAAAAATAGAAAAGATTAAAGAATATATGTTTTATGATGAATTGAGTATAAGCGAAATTGCCTATCGGATGCATTATAGCAGTCCTGCCCATTTAAGCCGACAGTTTAAGCAAGTGTGTGGATTATCTCCAAATGAATACAAAAAAAGAGCCTTCAACAATAGAAAACCTCTGGATCAGATATAATTATTGGATGCAAATTTGATAATTATTTTGTATAAATGTGTTTGTAACACCACTTTATATACTCTAGTTTTGCATAAAACAAATATTATGCAATCACATTCTTTTTTTGTAGAAAATTTAAAATGCAATGGCTGCGCGAATTCAATTCGTAAAGAAATTTCAAAATATCCGGAAATATCAAGCGTACACATTGAAGCCGATCAGTCGCTAATAATTATTGAATTCTCCGAGAATTTTGAGCAATTGGATGCCCTCAAACAAAAGTTAGCA
>JAZDJM010000485.1:0-5202 GCA_043804305.1 Bacteroidota bacterium | reverse complement strand
TCAGGAACTTTTAATCTTTCCGGCCGCAAAAGTAGCCATCGACCGAAGTATGGAGCAGTTTACCGTTAGCGGACTGGAAAACTTATCTTACAATGATAATTATTTGTTTATTTCCAATCATCGCGATATTGTTTTAGACTCAACCTTAATCTATTATGTTTTGTATCAAAATGGATACAAACCCGGACAAGTTGCAATCGGCGACAACTTACTTAGTTCCGAACTTGTTACGGATATCGTTAAAATGAACCGGACTTTTATCGTAAAACGAAATTTGCCTGCCCGCGAATTGATTGAAACTTCAAAAGTTTTGTCAGCCTATATGCGCTATGTGCTTACTGAAAAAAAAGATTCAATCTGGATATCTCATCGCGAAGGCAGAACCAAAGATGGAAATGATAGAACTAATCCGGGCGTATTAAAAATGATTGCAATGGATTGTGAGGATGATAAAATCCAATATTTGAAATCTTTGAAAATTGTACCGGTTACAATTTCATACGAATACGATAGTTGCGATTGGCTGAAAGCTAGTGAGTTAGCGGAAATTGAACTGACCGGTTCCTATAAAAAAGACGGAACTGAAGATATGAAAAGCATCATTACCGGAATTACACAGCAAAAAGGTAGGGTGCATATGGCTTTTGGTGAGGTGCTTTCTGATGAGCATTTTGTTTTTAAATCAGATAAAGTACAAGATCAATTTAAAGAATTAGCAGAAAAGTTGGATAATCAAATTCATAAAGATTTCAGATTGTTTCCGGGCAACTATCTTGCAGCCGATTTGTTGAGGGATAATCGCATTTACAGCGAAAAATACAATGCATGGGAAGAAGAGAAATTTATGAGACATCTGAACGATAAACTTAGCTTGCGTATTAATAAAGATGGTTTTGACGTATATCGTAGAATATTATTGGAGATATATGCAAATCCGGTGTTTAACCAATTGGAAAAGAAAGAAAATGAGACAACTGATTGAATGTGTACCTAATTTTAGCGAAGGTCGCGATTTAACGATAATTAAACAAATTACTGATGCCATTGAAAGTGTTGAAGGAATAAAATTACTGGATGTTGATCCGGGCGCTGCCACAAACAGGACAGTAGTAACTTTTGTTGGAGAACCTGAACCGGTTCTGAATGCCGCCATAAAAGGAATGGCAAAAGCAAAAGAGTTGATAGATATGCGAAAGCATAAAGGCGCTCATCCGCGTTTTGGAGCAACGGATGTATGTCCTTTAATTCCGGTTTCTAATATAAGTATGGAAGAAACTGTTGAATGGGCGCATAAATTGGCAAAAAGAGCAGGTGATGAATTGAATTATCCAATCTATTGTTATGAAAATGCTGCCCTTAATCCGGAAAGAAAAAATTTAGCCACTGTCCGTTCAGGAGAATATGAAGGCTTGCCAAAGAAATTAAATGATCCAAACTGGAAACCTGATTTTGGGCCTGCCGAATTCATTCCTGAAACAGGAGCAACTGCAATTAGCGCTCGCGATTTTTTGGTGGCTTTTAATGTAAATCTGAATACAACTTCTACTCGCAGAGCCAATTCCATAGCTTTTGATGTAAGAGAGCGCGGAAGAGTTAAACGCGAAGGCAACCCGATTACCGGAAAAATTGTGCTTGACGAAAAAGGAAACCAAGTCATGATTCCGGGAACCCTAAAAGCAGTTAAAGCGATTGGCTGGTACATCGAAGAATACGGCATAGCTCAGATATCGATGAATCTGACCAATATCAATATAACCTCTGTGCACAAAGCCTACGACGAAGTTTGTGAAAAAGCAAATGAAAGAGGAATAAGAGTTACAGGTTCAGAACTTGTTGGAGTTATCCCCTTAAATGCCATGCTTGAGGCCGGAAAATATTTTTTACGTAAACAGCAACGATCGGTTGGGGTTTCAAACGACGAATTGATTAAAATAGCCGTTAAATCAATGGGTTTAAACGATTTAAAGCCTTTTGATCCACGTAAAAATATTATTGAATATTTGCTGGAAGACGAAACTAAAAAGCAATTGGTTGATTTAAACCTGAAGGCATTTGCTAATGAAACGGCCTCTGAATCACCTGCTCCGGGTGGAGGCTCGATTGCTGCCTACGTGGGTTCCTTAGGAATATCTTTAGGAACAATGGTAGCCAATTTATCATCGCATAAGCCCGGTTGGGACGAGCGTTGGGAGGAATTTAGCAATTATGCAGAGGCCGGACAAGATTTAAAAAACAAATTGCTTTATCTGGTGGATGAAGATACCAATGCATTTAACAAAATTATGGATGCATTTAAACTGCCAAAAACAACGGATGAAGAAAAGCAAATTCGAAAAAAAGCAATACAGTATGCATCCAAATATGCCATTGAGATTCCTTTTCAGGTGATGGAATTATCACTTCAATCCATGGAAATTATCAAAGCAATGACCGAAATTGGAAATCCTAATTCGGTTACAGATGCCGGCGTTGGCGCTTTATGTGCCCGGACTGCAGTAATGGGTGCTTATCTGAATGTTAAAATCAATGCATCCGGTCTGGATGATAAAGCCTATGTTGAAGAAATTTTGGCCAAAGGAAAAGTAATTGAAGAAAAAGCGCAAATTCTTGAAAATGAGATATTAGAAATTACGAATGATAAGATTAAACACACTTAATTCTGATGAAGAAAAAAATAATTCAATTCGTTTTAGTGCCTCTGCTTTTCGTGGGATTTGGATTTGGAATTTATGCTCCGATAGATTTAAATCCGTATATTGAACCAAGCATTGGTCCGGAAAATGGAACCTTATTAATCATTGGTGGCTCTGCCCGAGACCCGATTTTTTTTGAATTATTTAAAGAATATGCGGGTGGAAATCAGGCAAAAATTATTGTTGTCCCTACAGCATTTGAAGATGAACAGATTCAAGCGGATACGGGTTTTGCACGCTTAAAAACCTCTTTCGAAAAGGCAGGATTTACCAATATTCATATATTGCACACCCGTGACCAGGCCGTTGCCAACAGCGAGGAATTTATCGCTCCAATTCGCGAAGCAAGCGGAGTTTATTTTATGGGTGGCCGTCAGTGGCGCATTGCCGATGCTTTTCTCAATACGCGTGCTCATGAAGAGTTTCACAAACTTTTGGAGCGAGGAGGTATTATAGCCGGATCTTCTGCAGGGGCAACCATTCAGGGAACTTATCTGGCAAGAGGCGATACCAAATTAAATACAATTATGCTGGGCGACCATGAACAAGGTCTTGGTTTTATAAGAAATGTAGCCATCGACCAACATCTTTTGGCAAGAAACCGACAGTTTGATATGTTTGAAATCCTCGAACATCATCCCCAATTGCTTGGAATTGGATTGGACGAAAATACGGGAATTTTGGTCAAATTCGATAAATTCGAAGTGGTGGGGAAAAGTTTTGTAGCCATTTACGACGGCACACGCTATTCAGCCGAAAGAGATACCATTTATAAGTTAGCGCCTCATCAAAAGGAGTTTTATTTTCTGAAATCAGGCGATAAATATGATTTAAGAAGCCGGAGAGTTTTAAGGGAAAAAAGTAAAGATTAAACTATGATCGGGATTGAGGTTTGTATCGAAACTTTTGAAGAAGCAAAAATTGCAGCCTCTGCTGATTGTAATCGTATTGAAATCTGTTCAGCGCTTGCTTTGGGTGGCTTAACTCCCTCCATTGGTTTAATAGAATCCTGCCTAAAGCTTAAAAATATTGAATCACATATTTTAATCCGGCCAAGAGCCGGAAATTTTATGTACACTAAATCTGAACTCGAAATAATGAAGAACGATATAGCTCGGGCTGCAGATTTAGGTGTAAAAGGTGTTGTATTTGGATGTTTAGATACAGCAAATGAAATAGATAGCCTAGCTTGTGAATTATTGATTAAAATTGCCAAAAGCAAAAATCTTGAAATAACTTTTCATCGGGCTATAGATTTTACAACAGACTTTTTAGCTTCTTTCAAAAAAATTTCGAGTATCGGATTTGACAGAATACTTACTTCAGGTAAAGAATTATCTGCAGAAATGGGATTACTAAACATCAAAAAACTGATATCTGAAAATAAGTCTTCAATTGAAATTATGGCAGGTGGAGGTATTAATCCTGAGAACATCCATCATTTTTTAGGAGTTGGATTAGATGCTGTTCATTTTAGTCTGAAAAGCAAAGCAGATTCGATATCAAAATCGGGTATGGGAAATTATGATTTACCCGATGCACAAAAAATGATAGCTTTACAAAAAAAAATCAGAAATTATGAGAATAATCAGCACCCCTAATTTACCAAAAAATACCGGCCATTATTCAACTGCCATCGAGCACAACGGAATTCTTTATATTTCCGGACAGTTGCCCCTCGATCCTGTAACCCGGTTAAAACCTGCAACATTTAAAGAAGAAGTTAAGTTGGTTCTAAGTAAATTGGAATTGATATTAATCGAATCGGGGAGTTCGAAATCTAAAGTATTGCAGATGCGTATTTTTCTGGCTGATATTGAGTTATGGCCTGAAATAAATGATATTTACGCAGAATTTTTTGGAGAGCATAAACCTGCAAGAATTGTCGTACCCTCACCACCGCTTCATTACGGTTGCTCCCTTGAAATTGAAGCCACCGCATTTATCTAATTAAATGTTTCATTTTTATTGATATTATTTATTTAAAAGAACTACTTTTGTAAGTAGAACCTAACTAACCATTGATTATGTGCAAGCAGTTTTGGCGATACGCCTTTATTATCCTATTTTTTCTCATTTATTTTGGGTCAAGTATCTCTGTAGTGGCTCAGACAAAAACCTTAGCGGATGAAATTTTAGGTTTGTCCGAATCTTTTTATCGATCAGACGACAGGTTATTAAATGGTAAATATTATGTTCCTAAGCATTATTTTGCTGAAGGCCATCCTTATTTGTACTCCAAAGATTGGATAATTGGCAATTTATATATCAAAGGTATTCAGTATGAGAATGTAACTATCAAGTATAATATCGAAGATGATAAAATTATCTTGAAAGCGGTTTATGAAAACAGAATATCGAAAGACATTTTAATGCACAATACTTTTATCGATTCATTGTCGATAGGTTCAACCATGTTTCATAATACAAGCAATTTATATAAAGAAAACGCTATAGGCATAGCAGAATTAATTTCGAGAGGAAAATATATGGCCTATTTCAAACATTA
>JAZDJM010000484.1:0-4174 GCA_043804305.1 Bacteroidota bacterium | reverse complement strand
AGATAAACAAAATAAGGAAATAAACATTTTGCCAAAAAGCATTTTTGAAATTCCTGTTGAAAAGATAAAACAGCGAAATGTAATAAATAAACAGAAACAGCTGATTGTATTGATTTAGAGGATATTTCTGGTTTGGCAAATAAGCAAAAAGAAGTGCAGCCAGAAAAATAATTATTACAAAATACAGCTTATTTTTAAGACCTGTCAGAATTTGATTTATAAACTTTTTACTAATCAAAAACCAACTTAACTGCAATAACATCACTAAAAGAAGTACGGTATAACTGTAAAAATCAAGTTTAGTGATAAAAGTTATTTCAAAACTAATTTGAGAGTCAAATACAAGGCTAATTATTAAGGAATATAAAAAATAATAAATTAAGGTAAGAAGAATGATTACTGTGCTTGCCCAGACTATTTGCGTGCTGGTTGATTTATTCTTTATCGGGTTAATAATTACATTGTAATTGAAATAAACTACCGTAGAAAAAATCCAAAGCGAGAATAAAAACAAATAGCCCAGAGATGAATAAATACTCGGATTCGAGTAGAGTTGTGGTTGAAATAAAGGGCTTTGAAACAATGCTTCAGGAAAATGCATCAACACAAAAAACAACAGAAATAAACCATTGAAGATACTGAATAACAGCAATCTAAGTTTAGGTGAAGTTGAATATACATTAAAATATTTTAGTGCACCATCTACCGTTAAAACATAGAAAACATACGAAATGAGAAAAGTAAAGAAAAGCAAATAAGGCATTTTGCCTGATTGTCCGTTACTTCTAAAATCAATTGAAAAAATAAAATTGCCATCTGAATCCGTGATTTCATATTGATTTTGTTTTTTTGAGAGTTTTATGGCAGCGTTAATTCCATAATCCTCTAAAAAATGATCTTTCAGAAATTCATTTTTAATCAAATAATCGGCCTGCAAAATTTTAACTCCCAAAATAATATAATCTGTTCCGGAGATATGCTCTTTAAGCAACCAATGTGGCCCGATTTTTTCGACGGCAAGATCAAGATTTAATAAGCTATCCGATGAAGACAAAAGAATTTGATTGTTCGACCAAAAAATCAGTTTATTGTTCTGATAAAGAAAAAATGCGAGATTCTCTCCATTTTCAGATGGATAGGCCAATGCTTTTTCCTGAAATTCTAGAAATCCTTTTTCGCGAAATGTTTCATTTAGTTCAATAAGGGCTGTTTTAATCTCAACAGAAAACTGTAAAACTTTTTCCTGAAAATCTTTTGCTACTTTTTCATCTGAACGGCATAACTTATTGTTTAACACTGCACTTATGCCCAGAAAAAAAAGCATGAGCAGGAAATAGAACTGAAAATTGAAAACCGACCTTTTTCTCATATCACGAAAATACAATATAAAATCGATTTGATACAAAGCAAAGGCCAAAATGAATTTAGAAAAAGAATTATCTTTGCAAACTCAAAATGAAAAGATTAATAATTTAATTTAAAAATAGGTCCCAGACAATGATTCAACACATCGAGTACAAAGTAGCCAATATTGGTTTAGCCAATTGGGGTAGAAAAGAAATTGAAATAGCCGAAAAGGAAATGCCCGGATTGATGGCAATACGTAAGAAATACAGCCTTACCAAGCCATTAGAAGGTGTTCGTATAACAGGATCCCTGCATATGACCATCCAAACTGCAGTGCTGATTGAGACTTTAGTCGCTTTGGGAGCCAATGTGCGATGGGCAAGTTGTAATATTTTCTCCACTCAGGATCATGCCGCTGCAGCAATTGCCGCTGCCGGAATTCCGGTTTTTGCCTGGAAGGGAGAAACACTGGAGGAATATTGGTGGTGTACAATACAAGCCTTAAGTTTTCCGGAAGGTAAAGGACCTCAATTAATTGTTGATGACGGAGGCGATGCCACTTTATTAATTCATAAAGGTTTTGCGGCTGAAAAAGATGCATCAACGCTCAATGTAAAAGCTACGAGCAAAGAAGAGCAGGAAATTTTGAACCTGCTTAAAGCAACTCTTGCCGAAGACAATAAAAAATGGCATAGAACAGTGGCAGACTGGAAAGGGGTTTCAGAAGAAACCACCACAGGCGTTCATCGTTTGTATCATATGTTTGAAAAAGGCGAATTATTGGTTCCGGCAATTAATGTTAACGATTCGGTAACCAAATCGAAGTTTGATAATTTATATGGCTGTCGTGAGTCACTGGCCGACGGAATTAAGCGTGCCACCGATGTAATGCTTGCAGGAAAAGTAGTTGTGATTGCCGGTTATGGCGATGTAGGCAAAGGTTCTGCTCATAGCATGCGTAGCTATGGTGCGCGGGTAATTGTAACCGAAATCGATCCAATATGTGCCTTGCAAGCCGCTATGGAAGGATTTGAAGTTACCACAATGGAAGAAGCCCTAAAAGAAGGAAACATTTTTGTTACCACAACCGGCAATAAAGATGTTATTACCTACGAGCACATGGCGGCAATGAAAGATCAGTCCATTGTTTGTAATATTGGCCATTTTGATAACGAAATTCAGGTTTCCATTTTAGATGAAGATCCAAATGTTAAGAAAGTAAATGTGAAACCTCAGGTTGATCAGTATTATTTTGAAAACGGACGCTCTATTTTCATTTTGGCCGAAGGCCGTTTAGTGAATTTAGGTTGTGCAACCGGACATCCATCTTTTGTAATGAGCAATTCATTTACCAATCAAACATTGGCACAAATTGATTTATGGGAAAAACGCGATGAGTATGAAGTAGGCGTTTATCGTTTACCAAAATATCTCGACGAGGAAGTGGCCCGTTTACATTTGGAACAAATTGGGGTTAAGCTCACCAAACTTACACCTGAACAGGCTGAATATATTGGAGTTAAGCCCGAAGGGCCATACAAAGCCGACCACTACCGATATTAATAAATCATCCGCCTGTTACAATTGATCAAACAGGCGGATAATATTTTCTTTTTTTCGGCTCGAAACGGGAACAATAGATTTGTCGGCCATTAAAAGGTATCCTCCATCAATTTTTTCATAACTTTCTATAAAATTGATATTGATTAGATGCGATTGATGTGTTCTTATGAATCCGCAATTCGACAAAAGTTCATCGTATTCTATTAATCCTTTGGAAACCAAAACCTTTTTACCGTTCTCAAGAAAAAACTCTGTATATCCACTATTTGCTTCACAACGTATAATGTTTTGTATATCAATTAAATGAATACTTTCAGAAGTACGAAGCACCAATTTCTTTTTTTTGTTTTCGTTTGGATTTAGGTGCGATAATAAGGCTTCGATATGTGTTTGTTGGTTCTCTTTTTCGTGAATATTTTTTACTTTGTTAATTGCCGTAATAAAATCAACCGGATTTAAAGGTTTTAGCAAATAATCAATGGCCGAAAATTTAAACGCTTTTATTGCAAATTCTTCATAAGCGGTAACAAAAATGATTTTAAAATCAATTTTTCGAAGTTGTTTCAGGATATCAAAACCATTCCCGTCGACCAATTGAACATCAAGAAAAACTAAATCAGGATTCTGTTTTTCTATAATCTTAATGCCGGATTCAACACCATCTGCCTCGCCAACTATCTCTATATCTGTATTATTTAAAACTAATAAATCAATTATTGATTCTCTTGCAGGAGCCTCATCGTCAATACAAACAGCACGTATCATAGTTTAAAGTTTTTTTCGGAGTTAATAAATTTATTTGGTATGCTAATCGAAACTCTTGTGCCTTTCTGTCCGCTTCCAAGCGTACTTAAATCAATTATATTCAAAGAAATTTTTTGCTTTCTTCCTTTGTTCATATTTTGAATTCTTTCTTCTGTAATTTTTGTTGCAAGCGACTGATAGATATTCTTTTTATTTGATTTTTCTTTTTCTGAAGCAAGAATCCCAATGCCATCATCTTCAGTTTCTAGAATTATGTTATCCACACCTTTTTTAATTCGAATGGTAATATTTCCCGGGTCTTGGGCTTTTCGGAATCCGTGTTCTATGGAATTTTCTATAAATGGTTGCAGCATCATTGGAGGAATGCTTAATTCTTCAATATCAAGATTTTGGTCAATATCAAAATAGAAATTTAGCTTTTCGGGAAAACGCAATTTTTGCAATTGCAAATAGTATTCAAGTGTTTTAATTTCTTTGCTGAGTAAAATATATTCATGCC
>JAZDJM010000483.1:0-4687 GCA_043804305.1 Bacteroidota bacterium | reverse complement strand
TTATAATCAATATCTTTTACATCGGTGTAGGCATCAGCAATATGGAATAAAAGTGTTACAACAGCCATTAATCCAAGAGAAACAATTACATACGTTAAATTATTTGCTAAACTTATTGTCGGTTTATTACTATCAATTGTTGTATTTAGTTTTTTCTCAGCTAATGCAAGTTTATGCTTAGAAGGAAGTGATTTATTAAAAACAATATATACTAACAAAGAAACAATCATTGCAACAGCAGCGATTCCAAAAGCATAGTTAAACCCGGTAGAAAAAACATTGATATAATCGTTTGCAAAAGCACCTAAGTCCTCAGCAGTTTTACCTCCACCCGGAAGAATAGCAGCATTAGCAAGTTCCTGAAATTGTTCAACATCTTTTAAGGTACCATTAAGATACTGGTGGCTTAGTGAGGGAAGACTAGCATCTTCAACATATCCGTTTACTTTTAACCAATAATCTTTAATTCCTTTAGCTACAAAAGGGGCAAAAAATGCTCCTATGTTGATACCCATATAGAATACCATGAATGCACTATCACGCAATTTCTTATACTTTTCGTCGTCGTACATTTGGCCAACTACTGCTTGCAGATTACCCTTAAAAAGTCCATTACCTAATGCAATAACAAACAAAGCACTAATTGAAACCCATAATTCTGAACCCGGGATTGCAATAATCAAATACCCTGCAAACATAATAACCTGACCGATAAAAATCACAGATTTATACTTTTTAGTCCAATCGGCAATAAGACCGCCAACTAAAGCCAATGCATAAATTGCAAAATAAAACCAGGAATAATAACTTCCGGCTGTGTCGGCATCCAGGCCATAACGAGCCTGAAGAAACATGACCAAAATAGCCATCATCGTGTAGAAGCCAAATCTTTCACCCATATTGGTAAAAAAGGCAACTAAAAGTCCCTTAGGATGTCCTTTAAACATATTCTTTTGTTTTTTTAGTTAATAATTTATCTGTTTAATCTATTTTTTCTAAAGGTAACAAGCTTTCAAAAAAACTAATCAATTGTAAAAAAGTGTTCTTTTTAGGCCTTTTTTATTTAAAAAGTACAAAAATAACTAAATTTAGATGCTGTGCAAGTGAATTCGAATATCATGCTGTTGTTAGTCGAAAGAATATTCTGTTTCTAAATAATCTAATCTATTAACATACTGAACTGTATCCTTTTACGGGCAATATCAACCTCAATGACCTTAACCTTTATTTTCTGTCCAAGCTGTGCAAATTGATTTGGATCACTTACATAGGTTTTAGCCATCTGACTTTTATGAACTAATCCATCCTGATGAACTCCAACATCTACAAAAGCTCCGAAAGCGGTAATATTGGTAATAATTCCCGGCAAAATCATTCCCGTTTTTAAATCTTCGATGTGTTTTACACTTGGATCAAATTCCCAGATTTTAAAATCTTCGCGAGGATCCAGACCGGGCTTTAACAGCTCTTTTTTAATATCATTTAATGTTGCAAGGCCAATGTTATTATTCGTATACTTTTCGATATGGATGCTATTAATCAAGTCTTTATTACCAATTAATTGATTTACCGGGACACTTAGATCCTTGGCCATTTTTTCAACAATTGCATAGGATTCAGGATGAACTGCGCTAGAATCCAGTGGATTTTCAGCATTATTAATTCTGAGGAATCCGGCTGCTTGTTCAAATGCTTTTTCGCCAAATCGTTTAACTTTTAGTAATTCATTTCTCGAATTAAAACTTCCTTTTTCTTTTCGAAAGCTCAGTATATTTTCGGCTAGTGTTGGCCCGACACCCGAAACATAGGTTAAAAGTTGCTTACTTGCAGTATTCAAATCTACGCCCACTGCATTTACGCAGCTCATCACCTCCTCGTCCAAACTTTTGTTTAATAAAGTCTGATCAACATCGTGCTGGTATTGACCGACACCAATAGCTTTAGGTTCAATTTTTACTAGTTCGGCCAACGGATCAATCAATCGGCGGCCAATAGAAACCGCTCCACGAACAGTAACATCATAATCGGGAAATTCTTCCCGGGCAACGCTTGATGCCGAATAAACTGATGCACCGCTTTCGTTAACCATTATTGATTTTACAGAACGATTAAAACGGATGCGTTGAACCAAATTTTCGGTTTCTCTTCCAGCAGTTCCATTTCCGATGGCAATGACATCAATTTTGTATAAATCGACTAATTGCTCAATTTTATTAATCGATTGCTTGCTCTGGCTCTGAGGCGGATGAGGATAAATCGTTTCATTATGAAGCAAACTTCCCGATTCATCCAAACACACTAATTTACATCCGGTTCGAAATCCGGGATCAATTGCCAGCACCCGTTTATTACGCATTGGTGAAGCCATCAGTAATTGATGAAGATTTGTTGCAAAGATTTGAATTGCCTGAGCATCGGCTTTTTCTTTTAAGGTTTTTGCCAATTCATTTTCAAGCGAGGGTTTTAAAAGTCTTGAGTAACAATCTTTAATGGTTTTTTCAAGGTAATCGGTAGTTGTTGAACTCGCTTTGATAAAATAGTCTTCGAGTAATTGCAAAGCTTTTTCCTGTTCAGGCTGAATATGTACTTTTAGAAATCCTTCATTCTCTCCCCGAAGAATAGCCAAAAAGCGATGAGAAGGGATTTGTCTGGCACTTTCTGCCCAATCGAAATACATTTCAAATTTTACTGCTTCCGTTTTTTTGGATTCCACAACTTTTGAAGTAACCTGAGCTTCTTTTTCAAAAAATCTCCGCATGCGCTTTCGCATACTGGCATTTTCATTCATCCATTCGGCAGCAATATCCATAGCTCCCTGCAAGGCATCGTTTTCATCCTCAACACCATTTTCCGGATTTATAAACCGGCAGGCAGCATCTTCAATATTCAAATGATTTTGAGCCATTAAAATGCGTGCCAGAGGCTCTAATCCTTTTTCAATGGCAATGCTTGCCCGAGTCTTTCTTTTAGGTTTGAACGGGAGATAAAGATCTTCCATTTCGCTGAGACTATCGGTTTCTTTGATTTTTTTCTCCAGTTCCGGACTAAGATTATTGCTCTCTTTTAAGCTTTCCAAAATGCTGTTCCTTCTTTTTTCAAGAGCCGTAAATTGCTCAAATAAATCGCGGATTGCTTTAATTTGAACTTCATCAAGTTGGCCGGTTCGTTCTTTCCGATAGCGGGCAATAAACGGAATTGTTGCCCCGTTTTCAAATAATTCTAAAGTGTTCTCTATTTGGGAGGCTTGTAAATTAAGCTGTTGACTAATTTTCTGAATCATGAATTGATTTGTGATTATTTACTGGAAAATAGTTGATGTATTTTTAAAATTTGCGGTAAAATTAATTGTTTGCCGTCATTTTTTATAACAAAATCGGCAGCCATTTCTTTTCTTTTATCTGACCATTGGTTTTTCATTCTTGCCAATACTTCGGCCTCTGCCATTGAATCTCTCTCCATAGCTCTCAGTAATCGAATTTTTTTTGGTGCTGAAACAACAATAATTTTATCGAAATTTTTGCCCAAACCGTTTTCAAGTAAAATTGC
This sequence comes from Bacteroidota bacterium, assembly GCA_043804305.1. GTDB lineage: Bacteria > Bacteroidota > Bacteroidia > Bacteroidales > UBA12170 > UBA12170. Next base: position 1,141 of record JAZDJM010000483.1, on the reverse strand, counting down.
AGCTTCCTGAATGATATATGGAGAATTTTTAAAAGTGCTGCACCAGTCTTCAAATTCAATTCGTAAGCGTGGATGAATAATAGAATTGAGTTTTTTTAGTTTGAATTTATTGTTAAACACAATTGCTGCCATTTTTTTACGATCAATGGCAGCGCGATTCTTATCCAGAATTCCATCGCCAAAATAGTTTATTAATTCTGAGATTACTATCGAATTGTTCAAAATCTTTTTTGCTTCAATATCTGCATAAAAAACCGGAATATTTAGTTTCTCAAATACATGACAAACCAGCGATTTACCACTTCCTATATTTCCGGTTAATCCTATTTTTAGCATTACTTCAGGATTATATATTCAGCTGTAGAAGGATTTAATTGAGTAACAAATATATTTTTCGGTTGAGCAATAAGCTTTAGGTGCATCTTTCCACTTATATTTAAGTCTGGAGTAGCCTCAATAAGAAAGTCATTCGCATTAATATGAGCATAATCCTTTAAAGCTATCAGAAATGTAATTTCAGTTTCGTTGGGAAAAATCTTATAGATTTGATTTAACTTTCCTTTATACTGAATGGGTAGTTTTATTTTTTGCTCTGTAAATTCTTCAACCTGAATAAAAATTTTAATTTTCTCAGTTCCTAAGACCACCGATTTATATGGAAGTTTAAGCGATACTGACGTATCGATTGATGCCCTGACGTTTTTTAAATGGAATTTACTGTTTGAAATGGAATGAATAGAATCGAGTATTGAATTAGGCCCGTAAATATCAATGCTATCCGGCTGAATTTGCATCTTTTTATACTGTTTGAATCGCGAAGCATAACTAATCTCAAATTGAGGCTTCACACTAATTTTTTTATGTGCAAGTTTTTCGAAATGAAAAATTAAACTATCCGGTCTAATGTGCATTATTTCTTTCGCTGATTTAAATTGGAGTTCAACCCTGTGCCTTAGCGATCGGCTTAAAATGAAATAACTTAAGCTTCCATTTCCTGAATCCAATATTTTTGCATTTGCAAAGTCAATAGTAAGCGATTTTTTGCCGCCAAAAATTCTCTGGCTTAAAATGTCAAATCCATTGTTATTGGTTTTTATGATTAACACAGAATCCGGTTTATCTATTAATGCCTTATCGACAG
>JAZDJM010000482.1:0-3042 GCA_043804305.1 Bacteroidota bacterium | reverse complement strand
TTGCAGCTCATCACTTTCGTAAATATTCGATAAATGCTCGCTGATAGTCGATTTTACCACTCCAAACAATTCGCCCATGGCTTTTTGAGTAAGCCAGACGGTTTCATCCTGTAAAATTACTTCAACTTTGACAGTTCCAGCGGGAGTTGTATAAAGAATGATTTCAGAACTGTTACTCATAACCTAATTCTTTTCGCATGGTGATTAAAATATCTTCATTTAAAGTTACAAATTGTTTCCATCTTGTATCGTGCCCCATTGTGGTTAGTTTTTCCTGCATTTTTTGTGCATCATTGGTAGAAATTGTGCCAAGTACATTTTGAAACTCATTATTAAAGTCAGTGGCAAGAAATCGATACTGTTCTATTAATGGACAAAGCTCTTTACTGCAAACTAAGAGTAATGATGATAACTCCTGTCTTAATATCAATAAAGGTTCAGATGCTTTTTTAACAAATTCCTGAAGTTTTTCATTGAAGCGTATCAATGCTGAATTAATTTGTTCTTCATCACCCGTTAAAATCTCTTTGTAAAAATCGGTTGAGATTCCATAAATCATATTTGGGTCGGTTCTGACATTATTCATCAGTTCATCAGTTTTTTTCATGTAGCCAGAATAAACTTCAAAACGCCTGTCTGCAAGTTTATCTTTCCGTTGAGATTTGCGATTGATGAAGAATTGTAGTATCCCCCAAGACCACCCTAGGAAAGCGAGAGCGATTAGAACAAAATCTTTAATTTCCATTACACCTCACCCTCTACAATTTTAATTTCTTCTTCTGTCAAATCGTACAGCTCATATACCATCCGGTCTATCTGCTGTTCAAGGTCGGTAGTGTCTTTGCCTTGTTTTTTGGCGGAGAGGATTTGGTCAACTTTTTCTATGAAAGGTTTTTGGTCACTTTCCTCCAACGTTGGGATTATAAATTTTTCAATCGATGTTTTCTTCAAAACAAAAGCACCGCCTGCCGTATATTCCCCTACTTGAATGAAAAAATATTGATACAATTTGGAATTAAGTAATGCCAAAATGAATTTTATGTTTATTCTATTTGAGATTAAGAAAAATGACGCGCTTGTTAGGAAATAGCCTTCATCATCATAGGCAAAATCCCAATTGCCTGAAATCAACCCCCAAATTATTTTTGGTTTTGAAAAATCATTTATAAACGCACAACTCCTTAGATTAGTCCAATGTTTGCCTTTGTCAGAACGATTTTCAACTTTACCATTTGTTTTTAAATTAATAGTTACAAAATGCTCATAAATTAATGGGAAGTCTCTTTCCACATTAATGGGTTCGCTAACTTCTTTAATTCCATTATGAGAATTTATAAGCCATAGGTCTTTAAAATTTATCTTGTATCTATTTATATGTTCTCCCTTTAAAGCCTTTTTAATTATTGCATTTGATTTTTCATTGTTTTTAGTAAAGAAATTATACTTGTCCTTGTCTATTAAAAATGCATCATCAAAACCAGTAGTTAAGCCTCTTTTAATTTTTATATCGGCAATCTTTCCAATTGGAATGCCGTTAGCCTTTACCTTGGCTATAATTGCATTTGATTTTGTATCATTAAATAGCCAATTATCATTTTTCAATGAACTTTGTTCCATTAAAATACTATGCTTTTTTATTTCTTCAATATCCTCAAGTGTTTCGACTTTTTCTTTAAAAAACTTTGTGTATTTAAAAGTTTCAGATAGTGTGATATTTGTAAAAGTAAATATTGCACTTGATACTAATACTTCATAAAAAATTGGAACTTGTTCAAAATTTATAATAGAAATAAATGGAAAATTTGAAAGGTATTTTCTTAATGGTCTGCCATATTCTGCATTGAAAAATTTATTTGAGTTAATTACACTGATTATGCCTTTTGGTTTTAAAACCTTCGTAAATTTTTCAAAGAAATATGAACTAATGTCAGCAGTGCCAGAATAAACAGCATATTCCGATTTTAAATGGCTACTTAAATATGCAAGCTCTCGATGTTGTATATATGGCGGATTTGCTATAACCACATCGAATCCTTCAAACTCTCCATCAATATTCAGCACCTCAGGAAACTCGAAACGCCACTCGAAAGCGTTTTTGTAAATGGCGCTATTCTTGATATCCTCGATTATCTGTTCCTGTTTCTGGATGGCTTTCGTCAATTCAGCGACTTTTTTCTCCCAGGCTTTTTTCTCTTTTGCGGTTTGATCAAAGAGGCTGACCTGGTTGGTAAGATTAAATAGTTTGCCTTTCAATTCATGTAATTTTACAAATCGTTTATCCGTGTGCTGGATTTCGATTTCGAAGTTGTTCTTGATCTCGTCAATCAGTTTTAGCATCGCTCGTTTTTCGTCTTTGTTTCCGGCATTGCGGTAGGTCATTACGGCAAGGCGGTAGCTGGTGATGTTCCATTTGCTTTTTTGCAAAGCCTTTTTCAAATCGGCGTCCAGGGCATAGCGACTGACAAGTGAATTTCCGCATTTGATATTAATATCAATATTAGGCAGGGTTTCCAGTTCGGTGTAATCGGGGGCTTTGTAATAAGAACTTTTCAATAATTCGATCCATAGACGCAGTCGACAGATTTTAACGGAGTTGGGATTGATGTCCACGCCAAACAGACAGTTTTCGATAATGGTTTGCCGTTCGTTAAAAATAGTTTCCTGGACCCGCTGGCTCTCCTTGTTTTGGTAGTTATATTCAAAGATGCCGTTGTCATCGGATATGATTAGTTCGTCGTTATCGACCACAATTTCATAATCGCGTAACCGCTTGCCGTCCTTATCGATCAGGATACCAAGTTCTGATTTTATGACGATTATTTCATTGAGACATGAAACCAAAAAGTGCCCTGAACCAACGGCAGGGTCGCATATGCGTAGCGCATTTATTATCTCGTTGGTGGTTTTAATATCTATTTTATCAATACGGTTATAGAGTTCTTCGAATGTGCTTACTTCTGCAATTTTATTTGAGTTGAAATATTCATTAAATTTCTGAATAACAGCCAATCTGAGTGCTTGACGGCTCATATACATGGTAAT
>JAZDJM010000481.1:0-3652 GCA_043804305.1 Bacteroidota bacterium | reverse complement strand
TTCACGTTTAAATTCTGCTTTCCATTCCAACCACTGTCTGCCTCCAAAATCAATAGACACTTGGGCTAAGCAGTAGTCCATTGGCAATAAAAATCCAAAGCGCTCAATGCCTTTTTTGCTGCCGAGGGCTTGTGAAATTGCTTCCCCTAATGCAATTGCAACGTCCTCAATCGTATGGTGTTCATCAATATGTAAATCGCCATTCGCTTTAATATGTAGATTCAAATTTCCGTGTTTAGCAATTTGCTCCAACATATGGTCAAAAAATCCTAGGCCTGTTGAAATGCTTGCTTTTCCTGAGCCATCGAGATTTACTTCAACTGAGATATTTGTTTCACTTGTATTTCTGTTTACCAAAGTTTTTCTGGGTTGTGTTGCTAAGAAAGTATATATATCAGCCCACCATGTGGTGGTGAGTGCAACATTCGCATACGCTTCTTTACCGATAAAAATACTATTGCTTCCTATGTTTTTCGCCAATTGTACATCAGTTAATCGGTCGCCAATAACAAATGAATTTGCCAAATCATAATTTCCTTTTATGTAGTGAGTAAGCATGCCTGTGCCCGGTTTGCGTGTTACTAAATTTTCAAACGGAAATGATTTATCAATGAGCACTTCAGCAAATTCGATGCCTTCATTTTTAAATGCTTGTATAATTTTATTGTGCACAGGCCAAAAGGTATCTTCAGGAAACGAATCTGTTCCCAAACCATCCTGGTTGGTAACCATTACTAAGGCATAATCCAACTCTTTGGCTATACGCGACAGATATTGAAAAACACCTGGATAAAACTCTAATTTTTCTAAACTATCCAACTGAAAATCTATGGGCGGTTCAATGACTAATGTGCCGTCTCTATCGATGAATAATACTTTTTTCATAGTTTTATTTTTTTTAATGATTCTAGCAGTTTTATATTTTCAAAAGGTTCACCAACTGTAATTCTTAGACAATTTTCAATCACAGAATGACGGTTACGTACTATAATCTTTTCGTCAATTAATTTTTGATAAATCGCATTTGCATTTTTGGTTTTTACTAAAATAAAATTAGCATCGGTCGGATAAATTTTCTCTACAAAGTTCATTTCAGAAAGATGTTCTATTAATCTGGTACGTTGCGACAAAATGCTTTGCTTATTTTTGGTGAAAACATCTGTTTCTTCTAGCGTTTTAATGGCTTCGTATTGATTTAGCTGACTTACATTGTAAGGCGGCTTTACCTTATTGTAATACGAAATAATTTCTTTACTTGCATATGCAATTCCAACACGAATAGCCGCTTTTCCCCATGCTTTACTGAGTGTTTGCGATACAATCAAATTGGGATATTCGTTTACTTTTCGAAGTAATGATTCTTGCTTACTAAAATCGATATAAGCTTCATCAACAAAAACAATTCCGTTGAATTTTTGAATGATTGTCTCTAAATTATCCAAACTATTTCCCGTTGGGTTGTTTGGAGAACACAAGAAAATCATTTTAGCATCAGTATCCAAAATATCCTTTACATTCAATTGAAAATTATCATCCAATGGAATAGAAATTATCTCGATTTCGTTTATGTTTGCCGATACTTCATACATGCCGTAGGTAGGTGGACAAACAATTACCTTGTCTTCAGCAGGATTGCAAAAAATTCTGAATGCCAAGTCAATCGCTTCATCGCTTCCGTTACCAACGAAAATATTTTCCAAATCAATATTTTTTATTGATGACAATTTATCTTTCAGTGCATTTTGATAAGGATCCGGGTAGCGATTTAAATTACCGAAAGGATTTTCATTCGCATCTAAATAGATTCCGGTTTTGCCATTAAACTCATCACGTGCACTGCTGTATGGTTTTAGCGCAAGGATATTGGGGCGAATTAATTTTTCCGGCATTAACATTACTTTACATTTTTAAGTCTGACTGTAACTGCGTTTTTATGTCCAATGAGTTGTTCTGCTTCTGCCATTATTTCTATTGCCGGGCCAATGTTTTTAATTCCCTCTTCACTCAATTCCTGAAAGGTAATTTTCTTCACGAAACTATCTAGCGAAACACCACTGTAATTGCGCGCATAGCCTTTGGTGGGCAAAGTATGGTTGGTTCCACTGGCATAATCGCCTGCACTTTCGCAACTGTAATTTCCTAAAAACACCGACCCAGCATTGTTGATTTTTTTGGTGTAATCGGCATATTTTTTCACTGCTAAAATTAAGTGCTCGGGTGCGTATTTGTTACTAAATGCGATACACTCATCAATACTCATCAATACAATTAACTTGCTGTTTTTGAGTGCATTTTCGGCAATGTCCTTTCTTGGCAATTTTTTTAATTGCTTATTAATTTCTTGAAGTAATTGCTCAACTACTTGTTCGCTATCCGATAATAAAATTACTTGACTATCAGCTCCGTGTTCGGCCTGAGAAAGCAAATCTGCAGCCACAAACTCAGGAATGCAGAATTTATCAGCAATTACTAATAATTCGCTCGGGCCGGCAGGCATATCAATGGCCACGCCAAAATTTTGTGCTACTTGCTTAGCTGCCGTTACATACTGATTTCCGGGCCCAAAAATCTTATCAACTTTGGGAATGGATTTGGTGCCAAATGTCATAGCTCCAACTGCCTGAATTCCACCAACAGTAAAAATTTTACTTACACCAACCAATTTAGCCGCAAATAAAATAGCAGGGTTTATTTCTCCATTTTTATCGGGAGGTGTACACAATACGATCTCTTTACATCCGGCTAATTTTGCAGGAACACCTAACATCATGACTGTAGAAAACAAAGGGGCAGAGCCACCCGGTATATAAATCCCTATTTTCTCAATAGGACGACTTTCCCTCCAGCACATTACTCCTGTAGTAGTTTCTATCATTTGCTTTTTTTCTTGTTGAGCATCGTGGAATTTTTCGATATTACATATTGCCAGTTTTATAGCGTCTTGCAATTCGTTTGATACCTTTTTTACTGAATTATTCAGCTGCTTATCACTTACTTTAAGATGCTCTAAATCCACTTTATCAAAAAAGTGATTGTATTTTTTTACGGCTTTATCACCGTCTTTTCTAATCTCTGCAAAAATTTGATTCACCAACTTAAACAATTCTTTTTGCTCAACCACAGGACGCTGCATCAGCAATGCCCAGTCTTTTTATTTGGTTTAACTACTGTTTTCATATCATTCAAAAGATTTAAATTAAACTACCATCTTTTCAATCGGAACTACTAAAATTCCTTGCGCACCAAATGTTTTAAGATGTTCTATTACATCCCAGAATTCGTCTTCTTTTACTACAGAGTGCAAACTGCTCCAGCCAACTTCTGCCAAAGGCATAATCGTGGGAGATTTCATGCCCGGTAGTGTTTTGCATATATTTTCAAGGGAAGTATTCGGGGCATTTAACAAAATGTACTTATTTTCAGAAGCGCTTTTCACAGCTTTTATACGGAACAACAACTTATCTAAAATTGCTTGCTTTTCCTGATTAAGCGATGCATTGGAAATAAGCACGGCTTCACTTTTTGTAACTACTTCTACCTCTTTTAAACCATTCATCAAAAGTGTACTTCCTGTGCTTACGATATCGAAAATAGCATCTGCCAAACCAATGCCTGTGGCTATTTCAACACTGCCGCCAATTTCTTCAATCGA
>JAZDJM010000480.1:0-4815 GCA_043804305.1 Bacteroidota bacterium | reverse complement strand
TATACTTACCGGAAAAATTGCTTTTGCATTTTTAACAGCAATCCGCCCTAGCATCTTGCGTAATTTTCCTTTATAGGTTCCGGGCACATTTAAATATCTCGACCAATGTTCAGTTATAAAATAAGGCACATTAAACATCATTTTCAATAAAAATGCAAAAACAGCAAGTCGGGTTAGAATATGAACATGAATGATATTCGGCATTCCTTTTTCGCGATATATTTTAAAAAAACCAGCAAATAAACAGAACCAATATCTGATAAAATTGCACAGTTTATAATTGGTATTTCGATAATAATAAATATAGGTTTTTAAATTAGGGGCATTGAGGATTTCATTCTTTGAAAACCTTGCCATAGAAGATATTCCCTGAACGTAAAGAACATCAATGGAGTTATAAATAGAAGCCGCCTCGGCATGTTTCTTCACAAAAAGGCCAAACATATTATTGTAGTGGTTTGGATACCAGCGAGGTAAAAAAAGAATATGTTTATTTTCTGACAATTTGCAAGTTAAAAATAATGGTTTATAAATGCCTGATAAAAACCAGCTATATATTTCTTAATTAAATGCTTTAAAAAATTGAACAAACTTAACTTTTACTTTTGGATTAAAAAATATAAACTGTACTTTTGCGCCGGTTTTACAAAAGTAGATAGAAATTAAAAATTGTTAATAATTATTTTCTGAACTACTGATAAACACGAAATTAGTAATATATAAAAATGTGAATAAGCTTTATAAATCAAAGAAGCATTCTAATTGATTAAATATTTTACTATTGGATTGTTTTTTAAAAAATTATTTATACTTTTGCAGTCCCAAAAATTATGGGTTAAAGACAACGACAGAAAAATAATATTGAATTTATGCCAACAATACAACAATTAGTACGAAAAGGACGTGAAAAATTGGTTTATAAAAGTAAATCACGCGCCTTGGATTCTTGTCCTCAAAGACGTGGTGTATGTTTAAGGGTTTACACAACAACACCAAAAAAACCAAACTCTGCAATGCGTAAAGTCGCCAGGGTTCGTTTAACCAATGGGAATGAAGTAAATGCTTACATTGGAGGAGAAGGACATAATTTGCAGGAACACTCGATTGTTTTGGTTAGAGGAGGAAGAGTTAAAGACCTTCCTGGTGTTCGTTATCACGTGGTACGTGGAGCTTTAGATACTTCAGGCGTTGATGGCAGAACACAAAGAAGATCCAAATACGGTACCAAAAGACCAAAGCAGAAAAAATAAAATTGAGCTGAGAAATGAGAAAAGCGAAACCAAAAAAAAGAATTATACTTCCTGATCCAAAATTTAGCGATGTTTTGGTAACGAAGTTTGTTAACAATATGATGTATTCGGGCAAAAAGAATCTTTCTTACCAGATTTTTTACGATGCCCTAAGCATTGTTGATGAAAAATTAAGCGAAGAAAATAGCCTTGATGTTTTCAAAAAAGCATTAGCAAATGTAACGCCCGGTGTTGAAGTAACAAGCCGCCGTATTGGTGGTGCTACCTTTCAAATTCCAACTGAAATCAGACCGGAGCGTAAGCAATCTATTGGAATGAAAGCATTAATTGGTGCTGCCCGTAAGCGCCATGAGAAAACAATGAGTCAAAAGCTTGCCGGAGAAATACTCGCAGCTTTTAAGGAAGAAGGAACAGCCTATAAAAAGAAAGAAGATACACACCGAATGGCAGAGGCAAATAAAGCCTTCTCGCATTTTCGGTTTAGATAGGCAAATTCCACATATTATAATTATTTGAGATGTCTGATAAACTAGAACATAGAAGAAATATAGGCATAATGGCGCACATCGACGCTGGTAAAACGACTACCACCGAGCGCATTTTGTTTTATACAGGTAGAAGTTACAAAATTGGCGAGGTTCACGATGGAGCTGCCACCATGGACTGGATGGTTCAGGAGCAGGAACGTGGAATTACAATCACTTCTGCTGCTACTACTGTTCATTGGAAACGCAACGATCAACTTTACAAAATTAACATTATCGATACACCTGGCCACGTTGACTTTACTGTTGAAGTTGAACGCTCATTAAGAGTATTGGATGGAGCCGTTGCACTATTTTGTGCAGTTGGTGGTGTTGAACCTCAATCTGAAACCGTTTGGAGACAAGCCGATAAATATAAGGTACCACGTATAGCTTTCATTAATAAAATGGATCGCACTGGTGCTGACTTTTTCGATGTTGTAGGTCAAATTCGAGAAAAACTTAAAGCAAATCCCGTTCCTCTTCAAGTGCCAATTGGCGCTGAAGGTAGTTTTCAGGGTGTTGTTGATTTAATTCAGAATAAAGCATTTGTTTGGGATGAAGGAAGCGATGGCGTTGTTGTACGCGAAATTCCAATTCCTGCTGAAGTTTTAGATACGGTTGAAGAATATCGTATGAAATTAATTGAAGGTGTTGCCGAAGAAAGCGATGTGCTTTTAGAAAAATATATGGACAACCCTGATTCTCTTACAGCTGAAGAAATTTCAGAAGCTATCAGGAAAGCAACTATAGAAATGCGTATTACTCCGGTAATGTGCGGAACAGCCTTTAAAAATAAAGGCGTTCAAATGCTATTGAATGCAGTTATTGATTTCCTTCCTAGCCCGCTCGATTTGCCTCCGGTAGTTGGAATAAATCCTTATACCGATAAAGAAGAGTCGCGTAAAGTTTCAGTTGATGAGAAATTCTCAGCCTTGGCTTTTAAAATCGCAACCGATCCTTATGTGGGAAGAATTGCATTTTTTAGAGTTTACAGCGGAAAATTATCAGCCGGATCATACGTATTGAACACCGGAACAGGAAAAAAAGAAAGAATTTCCCGGATTATGCAAATGCATGCCAATAAGCAAGAACCGCTTGATGAAATTACTGTTGGTGATATTGGCGCTGCTGTTGGTTTTAAAACCATTCGTACAGGAGATACGCTAACAGAATTGGAAGCTCCATTGATTTTGGAACAAATGAATTTTCCGGAACCTGTTATCAATTTGTCTATTGAGCCTAAAACTCAAAAAGATATGGATAAATTAGGATTGGCTCTGCAAAAATTGGCTGAAGAAGATCCAACTTTTAAAGTTAAAACGGATGAAAACACCGGCCAAACCATTATCAGTGGAATGGGTGAACTTCATTTGGATATTTTAGTTGATCGATTAAAGCGCGAATTTAAAGTAGAGTGTAATCAAGGCCGTCCGATGGTTACATACAAAGAAGCACTTACAGCTACTTACAGGCATCGTGAAGTGTATAAAAAACAAAGTGGCGGTCGCGGAAAATTTGCGGATATTATATTCGAGATTGGCCCGGCCGACGATGGAGTTATTGGTTTACAATTTGTTGATGAAGTAAAAGGTGGAAATATCCCAAAAGAATATATACCATCCATCCAAAAAGGATTCGTTGCATCTATGACCAATGGGGTATTGGCAGGCTACTCACTTGATAGTATGAAAGTTAAAGTTATTGACGGTTCTTATCATGCTGTTGATTCCGACCAATTATCATTTGAACTTGCTGCAAAAATTGGATTTAAAAATACTGCTTCAAAATGTAAGCCGGTGCTTTTGGAACCAATTATGAAGGTTGAGGTTACTACACCCGATGAATACATGGGTGATATCACAGGCGACTTGAACAGAAGACGCGGTATGATTTTAGGAATGGATTCAAAAGCAGGTGCCCAAATAATTAAAGCATCAGTTCCTCTGCGCGAAATGTTTGGTTATGTTACTGTACTTAGAACCTTATCATCAGGTAGAGCATCTTCATCAATGGAATTTTCACATTTTGCCGAAGCACCGCAAGTTGTGCGCGACGAAGTGATAAGTGGGAAATAATTTAATCAACAATAAGAGTATAAATTATAAAATTTAATAACGTGAGTCAAAGGATTAGAATCAAATTGAAATCGTACGATCACAATCTTGTTGATAACTCAGCAGAGAAAATTGTTAAAACCGTAAAAGCTACCGGTGCAATTGTTAATGGACCAATTCCATTGCCAACACACACCAAAATATATACGGTTAACAGATCAACATTTGTGAACAAAAAGGCCAGAGAGCAATTTCAATTAAACTCCTACAAAAGATTATTAGATATCTACAGTTCAAATTCAAAAACTATAGATTCGTTAATGAAGCTTGAATTACCAAGCGGAGTTGAAGTTGAGATCAAAGTTTAATATTAAAGACTTTTAAAGAATGTCAGGAATTATTGGAAAAAAAATTGGGATGACCAGCCTCTATGACGAAAACGGAAAGAATATTCCGTGTACCGTAATCGAAGCCGGCCCCTGTGTGGTTACCCAAGTAAGAACCCTCGAAAAAGATGGTTATGAAGCTATTCAGCTTGGCTATGACGAAAAAAAGATGAAGCACACAACAAAAGCTTTGCGTGGTCATTTCGAAAAAGCCCAGACTAATCCTCAAAAAATAGTAGCTGAATTTACCCGCTTTGAAGAGCGTCGAAACTTTGGAGATGTAATAACTGTTGATGTATTTATCTTAGGTGAATTCATCGATGTGATTGGTACATCAAAAGGAAAAGGTTTTCAGGGCGTTGTAAAACGTCATGGATTCCGTGGTGTAGGAGATGCTACTCACGGTCAACATAACCGATTAAGAGCTCCCGGTTCATTAGGCGCCTCGTCCTATCCATCACGTGTTTTTAAAGGAATGCGCATGGCAGGAAGACAAGGCAACCAAAGAACAAAAATGATTAATCTTCAGGTATTGAAGATCGATGTAGAAAAAAACTTACTAGTAGTTAAAGGATCTGTACCTGGTGCTAATGGTTCA
>JAZDJM010000479.1:0-5160 GCA_043804305.1 Bacteroidota bacterium | reverse complement strand
TGATTACATTAGCCGCTTATAATCAAAAAAAATAAAAAATGACAGAAGTTATAAAAACATTAAGAGACAATAAAGTTGCTCGATGGTCGGCATTGGCCGTGGTTTCTTTCACTATGATGACAGGCTACTACATCAACTATGTATTATCGCCTTTAAAGCCTTATTTAGAGGAATATATGGGGTGGAACAGTCAGGAATTCGGATTTTGGCACAGCGCCTATGGTTGGTTTAATGTGTTTTTCTTGATGTTGATTTTTGGCGGAATTATACTGGATAAAATGGGAATCCGTTTTACCGGTTTAGGTGCTGCAATTATCATGTTAATTGGTACCTTTATTCAATATGCCGCACTCGAAGGTATATTGCCAACTGAAGGTTTTATTTTTGGTATTAAAACTCAAATTGCTCTTGGAGCTCTTGGCTTTGGTATTTTTGGAGTTGGTATTGAAGTTGCCGGAATTACGGTTTCTAAAATCATTGTAAAATGGTTTAAAGGAAAAGAACTTGCCTTGGCAATGGGTTTGGAAATGGCCACTGCCCGTTTGGGTACAGCAATGGCATTAGCCCTTCCGGTACCTTTAGCCCTGGCATTTGGAAAAGATGGAGTACCAAGCATCACAGCTCCCGTTTTGTTGGGATTAGGATTTCTTGTTGCCGGATTAATAGCGTTCATTTGGTATACAACAATGGATAAAAAACTGGATCAATCCATTATTGATGAAGGTGCAACAAGTGACGAAGAAGAATTTAAAGTGAGTGACATTCTTAATGTTATTAGACATAAAGGTTTTTGGTTAATTGCCATTCTTTGTGTACTGTTTTACTCCGGAATTTTCCCATTCCTCTATTTTGCCTCCGATCTAATGGTAAATAAATATGGTGTTGACCCGGAGTTTGCTGGTCTTATTCCCATGTTATTGCCATTTGGAACAATACTGCTTACACCATTGTTTGGTAGTATTTACGATAGAAAAGGAAAAGGAGCTACAATTATGTTAATCGGTTCTGTTATGCTATTGATTGTTCATACATTATTTGCTATTCCAATACTAAATAATTGGTTATTTGCAACTGCTCTGGTCATTTTGCTTGGTATTACGTTTTCTTTGGTTCCTTCAGCCATGTGGCCTTCGGTACCAAAAATTCTTCCTGAAAATCAATTAGGTACAGCCTATGCTCTTATTTTTTGGGTTCAGAATATTGGACTTATGTTAGTTCCATTATTGATTGGATGGGTTCTTGAAAAATACACACGTGTTTATGACGAAGCCGGCATATTTTTACATTACAATTATATGTATCCTATGCTGATATTTGCTGCTTTTGGCGCTCTTGCTATAGTTGTAGCTTACCTGCTAAAAGCTGACGACAAGAAAAATGGTTATGGTCTAGAATTGCCCAATATCGAAAAATTAATTGAAAAATAAATCTAGAGGCCGGTAAAAAAATGCCGGCCTTTTTATTTACTTATTTCAGGAGGAATTTTCGTGTATAGAAAATCCATAAGTTCGTAGTGGATTATCCTAAAAAATAAGTGATTTTACGTGGATTAAAAAATTTGTTTTAGAAATAGATTATTGAGTTTAAAAGTTCGTAATTTCGCTCTATAAAAAAATAAAATTTAAAAACATGAATGCCTATTCGCCTTATTTAGCAATAATTACAGGATTAATCGAGTTGCTTGCATTTATCTATTTCTTTTTATTATTTAAACAAAGTGAAAGTAACCTAAAAAGCATTGTTGCTATATTGTTTTTTCTTTCCGGTTATCAGCTGCTCGAAGCCTTCAATTGTATGTTTCCTGGTCATCCGCTCTTAGTTCGTCTCTCTTTTGCCGATATTAGTATGCTGCCTGCATTGGGTGTTTATTTTGCCTATTTAAGTGCTCCGGTAGAATCAAAAAGTCAGAGATACATCACTTTTGCATTTCTTGGAAGTGCCCTTTTCTTTGTCATGTATTTTTTAAGCCGGCCATCTTCTGCAGTATTAATGAGTTGTCAGCAGTTTTTTGCAACCTATGCCCATCCGGATGCATTGTATAGATATTATGGCTTGTACTATCAACTGGGTATGTTTACCATGTTAATCATGGCATTACGAAATTTAATCTATACCGAAGACCTTACAAAAAGAAAACTCATTGGCGATTTTATTATCGGATCAATCGTTTTTATTATCCCAAGTATTTTAATTACGGCATTTATTCCACAATTCAGCGGGTCTATGCCTTCAATTATGTGTCATATCGCTTTATTTCTGAGTTTTTTCATAATAAAGGCACTATTAAGAGAGAAAAAATTAAGAGTTTTGTCATTAGGTTTTGAAATAGAACAACTCAATATCCGACTCTAATCAACCAAATTTTAATATCATTTTTCCTTTTAAAAAACGTTAAAAGGAAATGTTTGTCTGCGTTTTAACTCAAAAACCTTAAATAAAATAGCTAAATTAGCCGCTTAATTGTATTCAATAATATAAAAACATAAACGAATGAGCAAAGAGATTTTAAATCTGGAACCTAAAGTTATTTGGAAGCATTTTTATAGCCTTACACAAATTCCGCGACCTTCAAAATTTGAAGATGAAATTCAGGACTTTATGGTAAATTTTGGCAAAAACCTTGGCCTGGAAACCATTAAAGATGAAGTTGGAAACGTGATTATCCGCAAACCTGCAACGCCCGGAATGGAAAACCGAAAAGGTGTTATTCTTCAAGGACATCTGGATATGGTTCCTCAAAAAAATTCAGACAAATCCCATGATTTTACAAAAGACCCAATTACGGCAATAGTTGATGGGGAATGGGTAAGAGCAGATGGAACTACTTTAGGCTCTGACAATGGTATGGGTGTTGCTGCTGCAATGGCTGTATTAGAAGCTACCGATATAGTGCATGGCCCGGTTGAAGCATTATTTACTTCGGATGAAGAAACCGGAATGACGGGTGCATTTGGACTTAAAGCCGGCATTCTAAAAGGCGATATATTAATGAATATGGATTCGGAGGATGAAGGTGAATTGTATATTGGTTGTGCCGGTGGAACTAATGCCAATGTAGAGTTTAGTTATACTGCAGAAAAAGTTCCGGCCAATCATCAGGCTTACAAACTTTCATTAACAGGTTTAAAAGGTGGACATTCCGGAGTTGATATTGCATTGCAACGCGGTAATTCAAACAAAATCCTAAACAGGTTTTTGCGTTCAGCAAGTCAAAAATTCAATTTACGGATATCTTCAATCGATGGTGGCAGTTTAAGAAATGCCATTCCCCGTGAATCTTTTGCGGTTGTTGTTGTTCCTGTTGATAAAAGTGCTGAATTTGAAGTTGCTATTCCAAAATGCGAAGCTGTTTTTAAAGCTGAACTGGCAAAAACTGAACCCAATATGACTTTCAAATTCGAAAAAGTTGCACTGCCTGAAAGCCTGATCGACCTAAAAACGCAAACCGCATTAGTCAACGCAATTTATGCTTGTCCGAATGGAGTTATGCGCATGAGCGATTCAATGAAAGGATTGGTAGAAACATCAAATAATTTGGCTATCGTAAAATCAGATAACTCAAAAATAAAAGTATTGTCACTTATCCGCAGTTCAGTAGATTCTGCCAAAAAAGATTTGGAAAACATGATAGAAAGTGTTTTTCAACTGGCTGGAGCCAAAGCGTGGATGGATGGGCAATATCCCGGTTGGAAACCAAATGTAGACTCGCCAATTTTAAAAGCTATGGGCGAAATATATCAGAACAAATATGGTGTAATTCCTAAAGTTACGGCTATTCATGCAGGATTAGAATGTGGCCTTTTGGGTGGTGTTTATCCACATTGGGATATGATTTCATTTGGTCCAACAATTCGTTTCCCTCACTCGCCGGATGAGAAAGTTGAGATTGCAAGTGTTCAAAAATTTTGGGACTTTACTTTGGAAACATTAAAAAATGTTCCTTTAAAATAAAAAAGAAGCGAAAATTAGTGCAATCAAAACAAAATATTTTTTCCTCATAAAATGTGAGAGCTATTAAAATGTTTGTATATTTGCAGCGCTAAAATCGCTTGCGGATGTGGCGTAATTGGTAGCCGCGCTAGACTTAGGATCTAGTGCCGTGAGGCGTGGGGGTTCGAGTCCCTTCATCCGCACAAAACCGTCGAAATTATTTCGACGGTTTTTTACTTTTAGGACTTTCGCTTTAATTGCTTTTTAATGATTACTTTTAATGCCATTAATGATTTATTATGAATGAATTCTCTGTAACTATACTTGGAAGCAGTTCGGCAATTCCAACTTCAACGCGATTCCCTAGTTCTCAAATGGTTACCCATCAGAGTAAATTCTATTTAGTGGATTGTGGCGAAGGAACTCAAATTCAGTTGCGTAAGAATCAAATTCGATTTTCTAAAATTGAACATATTTTTATCAGCCATTTGCATGGCGATCACTTCTTTGGCCTAATTGGTCTTATATCAAGCTTTAATTTATTAGGGCGTAAAACCGAATTGCACATCTACGCAGCAGAAAAAATTGAAGCGGTTATTAACTTGCAACTGGAAGTGTCTTTAACCAGATTGAATTATAAAATTACATACCATTATCTTCAGTTCGAATCGAAACAATTGCTTTTCGAAAACGATTCGCTCGAGATTTATTCTTTCCCTTTGAATCATAGCATTCCAACTTGCGGATTTTTATTTCAGGAAAAACCGCATCCGCGAAAAATTAGAAAAGATATTCTGCAAAAATATGATATCCCGGTTTATGCCTTTGATGAAATTAAAAAAGGGGCTGATTTTATTACTGAACTTGGAGAAATTATAAGAAATGATGAAATATCAAAACCCGGTAATCCGCAACGGTCTTATGCATATTGTTCCGATACTGCTTTTTATAGTGAACTTACAAAGTATATAAGTAATGTTGATCTGCTTTATCATGAAGCAAGTTTTATGGAAGATAAACGAAAAATAGCCGAAGAAAAGAAACATTCTACTACCCTTGATGCGGCTAAAACAGCTAAACTGGTGAATGCCAAAACCCTGATTATTGGGCATTTCTCTGCAAGGTATAAAGATTTCGATGAATTGCTAAAAGAGGCAAAAGCAAATTTTAATAATACTTTACTTGCCGAAGAAAATCAAAAATATTTTATTTAATAAAGCCTAATAAAAC
>JAZDJM010000478.1:0-5251 GCA_043804305.1 Bacteroidota bacterium | reverse complement strand
ACCATGCCGCCGCCTTTTTTCGATTCAATAATTGTATCCAATTCAACCAATAAAAAATCCAAATCTTTAAAAATCCATCCATCCAGGACGTTATTCTCATATTCCAGATTTGAAACAAGCATAGTGGCCTGATTTTCGAGATTAGTCATTTCCCGAACCACCTCAATATCCATAAAAATTGTTCCGTTATCCACAGCCGGGACATTGCAATCAAAAATGGCAACGATTTCTATTTCACGAGCATCGTAAGTACCGTTTTTATCTCGCCAGCGCATCAGTACATTTTCGCCAACCTCCAATTTTGTTGCATCTGCCATTGCTTTACCGATGATTGCCGCATATTTATTTTGAGAATTTCGAATATCGGCGGTTGGTAATTTTAAAATCCGTTGGTTTGGATCAACGCCTTTTAGCAGGGCTGCCTGCAATCTTCCCTGCGGATAAATGCTTGCCTGCCTGATGAGTATCGGTGTCAGATTATTCTCTTTAATAAGTGTTTGTATAATCGGAGCAATTTCCTGACTGGATTCTTCGATGGTATATGGATCGTATTTATCGTAAGCAGGATGCCAGAACTGGCCGTTTCCTATTTCCCAGTTTTGCGTATCATTTCTGGCTTGTCTGTTCCAACCGTCGATTAAACCATTGTAAAAAATGATAAGAACGAAGGCAAACGACAAGACTATCACATTGAGCCAGGTTCGTAATCCCGCACCCATTAAGTTCTTAAATGCTAATTTTATGGCTAACATAGCTTTTTGATTTTTAACTTCATAAACTCAAGATATATTTTTTGCCACAAAAGCACAAAACCACGGAATTTCTCCAAAACAATTTTTTCCATAAAAAACATTTTGTGAATTTTGGTGATTTGGTAATTTGGTGGCCATTTTTTGTCGATTTTATTAATTCTTTTGATTAAGAAACTGACTGTGCAGCTTGCATCCATTCATCGGCAACAACTTTTCCGTCGGCCAATGAAATTTTTCGTTTTAAGTATTTCATTACTTTTTCATCGTGGGTTGCAAATACAAAAGTTGTTTTTAGTTCTTCATTCAACTTGAGCATGGTTTGCAAAATATGATGCGAATTTTTTGAATCGAGGTTTGCTGTGGGCTCATCAGCCAAAACAATTTTCGGTTTTTTCACCATGGCACGTGCTATGGCTACACGCTGACATTCGCCGCCGGAAAGCATGGCCGGTTTTGATTTTATTTTATCGGTTAATCCAACCCATTCGAGGGCTTCGTATACGGCTTTTTTGCGTTGCGAAGAAGACAATTTTTGCAGAAGCAAGGCAAATTCTACATTTTCGTAGACCGTATAAACCGGTAAAAGATTATAGGTCTGAAATATAAAACCCAAATGTAAATTCCTCAGCAAGGCTGAATTTTTATGGCTCAAAGTGGCCACCTCCTGCCCGATTACTGTTGCATTTCCTTCTGAAGGTGTATCCAGTGAGCCGATAATATTCAATAAAGTTGTTTTTCCCGAACCACTTGGCCCGACCAAACCCACGAATTCACCTTCACCAATAGTTAAATCAATGTTTTTTAATGCCGTGAATTCTCCGTTTCCTACCGGGAAACGTTTTGTCATTCCTTCAATTTTGATAATTTCCATATTTAAAAATATTATATAGCCTAAGAATTTAAGATTTTAATGATTATAAATGAACATCAATTGAATTCCTTTTCCTCCAAAAAAGACATTTTCGTTGCCTTGTCCGGGAAGATAATTTTGCTTTGGATTCCAGTAAGCCATAAGATTCAGGCTGTATTTATTGAATTGTCGCTGCCAGTTCACAAAATTATATACCGAACTGTTTTTCCAGTCGTAATAAAAAATGGCGTTAATATTATCAAACAATCCTATCGGATAATTCAGAGAAGTTGCCGTAAAATTGGTTGCCTGATTAAATGCTAATGCTTTTTTATCGTTCGATAAAATTAAATGCTCTGCAATTACATACAATCCGCTTCCTATGCCAAAAGTATAATCAGCTCCGATAGTTAGCATTTCCTGATTGGTAAAATCGCCTAAGTCAGCATTTCTTGCCGATAAAACACCTTCGAACCAGATACCGATGTGCCAGTCCACTTTTAGGTCAATACCCATTTTATTTTCAGAAACAGATGCTAAAGGCTGCATCTGTGCACCTAACGGACGGGTATCTATACTCTGGTGGTGATACGAAAAGCCTAATTCACTGTTTGTTAGCGGAAATTGGATTCTGCCGCCAAATTCCGGATATTTGGTATTGCGTGAGGCAAATTCATAGGCTCTGGGTTTTTCATTTCCATACAATGCCCATAACCAGATATTTGCGTTATTCAAAAAATAATAGCGGCCAAGCATTCCCCACACTCCATCCGTTAATTTTAAAGGATCGCGTGGATCGACCTCATCAAACCACATCAATGGCCGAAGCATAGTTGCTGAACCAAAATTGATTTTTTGAAGGCCGGCCCTCAGTTCAAATTGTTTGCCCGAAAAGCGCATCCAGGCTCTGTAAGGTTTTAATTTAGCATCAGTTTGGCTTGAGTCAGATAGGTTGGTGTTGAAACTCCCGAAAATATTGGCAGAAGCTTCAAAATCGAGCAATTGATTGTTTTTTAAGCCAAAAGAAAAATTAAGTTGTGGAATATAACGAGCTCCGCTATGAATATACAAATCGCTTTCAGGATTATAATTCATCCATAATGATAGCTGTTGTTTAAACAGTATTGTATCCTGTGCGTTCAGTAAATTACCAAACATCAAAAGCAAGAAAATGACTATGCAAACTAATTTCTTCATCCGTTAAGCTGTTTAGCGCCAATGCCATAAAAGAAAAACTCAGTCACTTCCATGATTAAATCCTGAGGTTTATCGTAATTCGAATTCAATTTTGAATCATTGATCATTTCCAGCATTTGATTAAAAAGATACATCAGAAAATCAATCTTTATATCTTGCCGGATATGGCCTTTTTTTTGCGAATCGTTTAAAAATTCCAAGGTAAGCAAAACCGATTTTTTGCTATGTTCTTCCATATAGGGCATTAATCCCAAATCGGGATTTTTATAAATATCATAAATAAATTCACGGCTGATGTCTTTGGTACCTTCTAGTTTCATTTTAAGCATTTGATTTACTTTTTCGGTAAAGCTGCAATCTTTATGGATTAATGCTTTAAAATCCTGAATGGCATTACCTACCGTTTGGTCTAAAATTGCCACAGCAAGTTCTTTTTTATTGCCAAAGTATTTATAAAAAGTCATTTTGCTCACGGTGGCTTTTGCGCAAATTTCCTCAACCGTAACACGCTTAATTCCGTGCTTCCAAAAAAGCTCTTTCGCTGCATTGAGAATTTGCTGTTGTTTTATATTTTGGGTTTGTTCTGACACAATATCTTATTTACGATTATTTTACAAATGTACGTTTTTTATATTATTGAACAAATTTCGTAACTTTTATTATTACTATATTATTTATATTCTTAAAAATTAATAGAACATTAATATGTATTACTAAATTGCTTATTTTTAACCTCTAAGAATAATATATGCGTGATTTTTTCGCCTAATTAATTTTTGAAAAAAATAGTTATCTGATATCTTCATTTTTTTAATAATCAAAATATTTTTTCTTATGACAATAATTCCTACAAAAGTTCAAGCTAGGCTAACAAGCGGCCTGAAAAAATTTCAAACTGTTGTTTCATCTGCACGTACAAAAGACATTAATGAATCTGACACAGTTGTAATTATAACAGATATTCTATCTGAGCTTTTTGGATATGATAAATATTCCGAAATAACATCTGAACAAGCTGTAAAAAAGACATTTTGTGATCTAGCTATAAAGATTGATGGAAAAGTAAGGTTCATAATTGAAATCAAGGCTGCTGGCTTAGATCTGAAAGAAGATCATATTAGACAAGCTGTTGATTACGGATCGAATGCTGGAGTAGATTGGATAATATTAACAAATGGAAGTTCTTGGAAAATTTTTAAAATTATTTTTAGTAAACCCGTAAGTCATGAAATTGTTTATGAATTCGATTTTACACAGCTAAGTATCAAAAAAGAAAGTGACCTCGAACTACTGTACTATGTTTGTAAAGAGAGCCTTGGGAAATCGGTATTAGAAGATTACCATATTCAAAAACAAACTTTCAGTAAATTTTTTGTCGGACAATTATTAATTTCAGAACCCGTAAGTGATTCTATTAGAAAACTTATGAAAAAATTATATCCAGAAGTAAAGGTTACGAACAAAGAGATATCAAATTTGATTGAAAATGAAGTTCTAAAAAGAGAAGTTATTGAAGGTGAAAAAGCCGAAGAAGCTAAAAAGAAGGTAATAAAGGCGTTTAAATCCTTATTAAAAGAAAATATTTAAGAACGTCCGATTTATTACCATGCTTTAAAACAACCTTCTTATGATTAAACAAAAAACATATCAATTAGTTGAAAAGGGGTCACATGGTTCGAGGATAAATTTGACATTTGATTACGCAATAATGATCTTAATCATTTTCAATGTAGTTGCTGTAGTTATTGAGACCATTCCCGCAATTGAAACACCATTTAGAGAATTTCTAAAATATTTTGAACTCTTTTCTGTTATAATATTTTCTGCAGAATATATTCTAAGAATTTATGTATCAGATTTAACACACCCTTCAAAAACCAGATTAAAATCTGCGTTGAAATTCGTTTTTTCACCATACGGATTAATTGATTTTATGGCAATTATACCGTTTTATGTTCCGATTATAATTAAGATCGATTTAAGATTTCTTCGGATTCTTCGGTTAACAAGATTTTTGAGAATCTTAAAAATCAACAGGTATAATAACTCCCTAAATCTTTTGTGGTCAGTTATTAAAGATAAAAAGACCGAATTAATAATTACTGGATTTTTAACTTTTCTAATTCTACTCTTAGCATCATTTTTAATGTATTATATTGAAGGAGAGGCACAACCAGACAAATTTCCTAATGTAATGGCAAGTTTTTGGTGGGCCATTTCCACCTTAACAACTATAGGATACGGTGATGTATATCCAATAACCGCACTTGGCAAAATTCTAAGTGCTTTGATAGCAGTTTTAGGAATTGGTTTAGTAGCATTGCCAACCGGATTGATAAGTGCTGGATTCATTGAAAAAATTGGAAAAAAGAACCAAATTTCACAATCTTGTCCTCATTGTGGAAAAAGTCTAAACAAGTGAAAAGAACTTTCATATTGCAGAATTTAATTA
>JAZDJM010000477.1:0-3148 GCA_043804305.1 Bacteroidota bacterium | reverse complement strand
AGCCCAATATCAACAATATAATTCGTCATATTAGGCAGAAATTGTATCAAAAACATTGTGCTTAAACCCAATACTATTAAAAGTAAAGATTTGAAGTTGAAAGGTTGAAATCGAAATTTTTTAAGCAGAAATACATATTTGAATGCATTGTAAAGAAACTTAGATATCAGAGTTGCAACCGCTGCTCCAATTATTCCATAATAAGGTATAAAAATTAAATTGCTTACTATCAACACTACCATATAAGAAAAACTCAGGTAGGCGGAGATTGTGTAATATTTTGAATTAAAAAATATTTGACTACTAATTCCCGAAAACATATCAAATAAGTTAGCTAATCCTATAAACATAATAACTAAATAACCCGGCCTAAAGTCTTCGCCAATTAATTGAAAAATATTATCTGAATTTGCCCATAAACCAATAAAGACCAAAACCCCAACTATTCCTAAATTTATGCTGCTTTTCTTGTAGATCCGGTTTACTTCGTCTAAATCTTTTCTTTTAAAAGCATCTGAAATAATAACCGAGCTGATTTTTGCCATTGAGCGTGAAGGTATTAAAACCAAGGCCCCAAAAAAGAACGTAATGGTATAAATTCCGGTTTGTGCCAATCCTTCAAAATGATTTAACATTAAAATATCAATATTTAAAACCATTACTCCTGAAAAACTGCTGACCAATCCGAATAGACCAACATGGCCAATCTTTTTTAATAATGGTCGCTTTAGGAATTTAAAATCCGGCACAAAACTATACGCTCCTCTTGCAATTAAAATTGCCAACATCAATATTGCAGGCAAACTAAAAGCTAAACTATACAAATAAACATTTTGCGTAAAGTTTATAAATTGAAAATAAAAAAGTGCAAAAACTGCCAATACCAATAATCGCATTACAATTTCACGAAATACAATTCCTATTACCGCCTGATATAATACCCTAAAATAGGTGTCCACAATTGTATAAAGCATCAGAAAAAAAGTGAGCGGAATTGCAAGATAATAGTATCGGGCATACATTGGCGATTTTTCAATTCCCTTTTCCAGAATTAAATCGTGAAAAGCAAGATAAATTATGCTGGCTAAAACAAATCCCACTAATCCTACCATTATTGACAATCCAAAAAAACCATGATGCCGGCTTTTTTCGTCTCTAAAAAAAGGAAACATTTTTACACTAACAACACTAAATCCTAATACAGCAAAAGTACTTAACACGGTTGCATAGGAAATAATAACCCGTAATAATCCAATTTCATCAGTTTCAAAAATACGCGGCATGATTAAACCTGTGGTAAGAAATCCCAGAACTACACCAATAAGTGTAAAAATGAATCCTGATATACTCTGACGCTGAATTATTCCCATACTTCTTAAAATATTTGGCTAAAGTATAAAATAGATAGCTTTGTTAAACTTGCCAATCTAAAATTATAACGACACTTAAGTTGATTTTCAATAAATAAAACTATCCCCAAAAAAAACTATTAAATTTTGTATCTCAAACTATATCAAACGGATATGTTTATAAGTCTATCAAATTCAATGATAGTTTAAATTTGTATATTTGCCCATTGAATTTTAAACCTAGATTAAGTTGGAGAAAATAAAAATTTGTGTGGTTGGTGCAGGTGCTATCGGAACAGCTTTGGCAAATGCTCTTGCACATAAAGCAGATTTGGATGTAATATTATATTCGATAGAGGAACAGGTTGTTGAATCGATTAACCAAAACCAATATAACCAAAAATATTTTCCTAACACTAAATTAACCTGGCGACTGCATGCTTCAGGAGATGTAAATGTGCTTTCTGAAAACGAATATATTTTTCTTGCAATACCTTCTTCGGTTATGCTTGATTTTATTCTGGAAAACAAAAATCTATTCAAACCTGAGGCCATTCTGATAAATATGGCAAAAGGCTTAAGTAAGGATGAGCATTTTACAATTGCTGAAAGCATTCAGGCAAATGTGTCACAAAAAGTGGCAACACTAAAAGGGCCAACCTTTGCACGCGATTTAATTGATAAAATTCCGACCGCATTTACGCTTGGAAGTATGCACGAAGATTTATTTCCTCGTTTTAAAGCTATAGTTGACGGAACTAATATCTATTTGGATTACTCAAACGATTTGCGAGGTGTGGAACTTTTGAGTACTATGAAAAATATTTATGCTATTGCTACCGGAATACTTGATGCTCAGTTCGACTCGCCTAACCTAAGATTTATGTTCTTAACAAAAGCATTTTATGAAATGCGCAGCATTTTAATCCATTTTGGCGGAGCAAAGAAAACAATTTTCAAATATTGCGGATTTGGCGATTTTGGTTTGACCGCACTTAACGATTTATCGAGAAACAGAACCTTGGGGTTATTGATAGGCAAAGGATTCTTTTCGGAGAATATTTCGAATATGGTTCTTGAAGGTAAAAATGCCGTAAATATTTTTAGTGATATTTTATCAAAAGAAGATAACTTGCCTGAAAAGTTTGTGATTATTAATGAATTACAGAAAGTATTAACTCAGCCGAATTATGATATTCCTTCGTTTGTTCAGCATATTTTGAACGAAGAATAATGTTAAACTAACGAATGAATTATGTGGGCCAAGTGTTGGCTTTGCATTTTGCGAGAATAATAAAGCACATTTTCATTCATGACAGGCATCCTGCCTTCCTCCCAAAAAATATACATTTTATCTAAAAACTCAGAAAGCTCCTGATTTGCTCCATAGGTAAACATTTTACCGGCATGGCATTTTTTTATTATTTCAGCCGCATCACCATTTTCAGGGCCAATACCAATAATTTGCTTTCCAGAGCCCAAATATTCAAACAATTTGCCGGTTAGAATACCTTCATTGTTTTTATTGTCAGGTATTAATAGCAATAAAACATCGCTATTTAATAAATAATTGATGGAAGATTTATGATCTACCGGAGGTATTATTTCAGAAAAATTAAGTAAACCAAATTTATTCAAAACAGGATATAAAACTGCTTCTGAACTTCCAATAAAACGAAGCTTCAGGTTTCTTCCCTTATCCAGAAAAGCGGTTTTACAAGCACTTGCGAAACTTGTTATATCGTATAAACTTGAAATTGTTCCTGTATAACTTACGGTAAATACATCATTTTCAGGAA
>JAZDJM010000476.1:0-4374 GCA_043804305.1 Bacteroidota bacterium | reverse complement strand
CAAACAAAAGTTAGCACGAATAGGCTATCCTGAAATGGGTCAAAACTCCTTTGCATCTGCAGCGGTATCCTATATAAGTTGTGCAGTTGGAAGAATAGGCGGGAAAGCAAACTAAGTATTAAAAGGGCAAATCATCGGTTTCGTCAAAATCCTGAGGCGGCATTTCAGGCGGTGCAGATGTATTTGAACTTTCGCTACCTTGCACATCAACTTTCCATGCATCTAAATTATTGAAATAATTAACCTGTCCGTTTTTCTCCCAGCGTTTACCTTTAATATTAAATTGTACCGTAATGTCCTGTCCAAGGTTAATCTTGTCAATTGAATCGCATTTTTCTTGAGTAAGCTGAAATTTAATGGTTTCAACAAACTCAAAGCCATTTGGAGTACTTTCTTTTTTCTCAATCACAAACTCCCTTTTCTTAAATCGGTCACTAATTACTTGTGTATCATACTTCTCGATCAACTTTCCACTTATTTCATAACTCATTATTCAAAATTTTTATAGATTAATATCAGTATTCCATTTTCCAATACAACTCGGATATTCCAATGCTTGTGCGAGGATTTTCAAAAAATCACTGCGTTTCCATTTTTCAGCTCCTAAATTTTCAAGATGCTCAGTTTCCATCTGGGCATCAATAAAATAAAAATTCCAAGTTTCTGCCAAATCGCAAAGATACGAAAGTGCAACTTTAGATGCATCTCTTTTGATAAAAAACATAGATTCACCAAAAAAAGCTTTTCCCAAAGAAATTCCATATAATCCACCAACCAATTTATTTTCATGGTAAGTTTCGATTGAATGAGCGAAGCCCCTTTTATGAAGTTCAATATAGGCCTGGATCATTTCATTAACCAACCAGGTTCCGTTTTCATCTTTACGTTTAGTTTGAGCACAATATTTAATAACGGATTCAAAATTAGTATCAATTCTTACTTCAAATTTACCGCTTTTCAGTGTCCGAATTAAACTTTTAGACCTTTTCATTTTAGCAGGTATCAGAAGTAATCTCGGATTTGGTGACCACCACAGAATACGCGATCCTTCAGAAAACCACGGAAAAATACCTTGAGAATAAGCAAGAAGTATACGTTCTGGTTTTAAATCTCCATCAACTGCTAGCAATCCCTCTTCGTCAGCTAATTCCGGATTTGGGAAAATATATTCATCGGTGAGTTGAAAAACAGGCATTAACGATTCATATAATCCTGAAATAATACTTGTAAAAAAGCTTTTCCTTCTTTACTAATCGAATCAAATGCAAATTCAGGAACGGTATTTTTATAATAATAATCAATCCGCTTTTCATACGAAATCTGGCCAGCCGGGCGAAGCCAGCAAAATCCTTCTTCATAAGCCGTGTAAGCAAATTCACTGCTGTTTACGTCCAATAAATTTTTACTCCATGGGTAATCCGTAGCAGGCAGATTGAGTTGGTATAATAACGTACTTACCAAATCGGGTTGATAACCTAAATGGGTATTCATCTTTCCTCTAAATTCAGGTTTTAAAACATCACCATAAAACATCAGCGGTATTTTATGATATTCAGAAGATTGCATGATGTAATTTCTGTATGAATTATGTGAATGATCAGCTACAATTACAAAGAGAGTATTCTTATACCACTCACTTTTTCTGGCTTTTTCAAAGAATTTTTTCAAGCTCTGATCGGTATAATAGGCCGAATTTATATATTTTCTTTCATTTTCGCCCCAAGCTAATACTTCAACTTCAGGTTTGGGTTCATCGTAGGGTGAATGTGAACTTAATGTGAAAATAGCACTTAAAAAGGGTTCTTTTGCCTGATCTAAGTCATCTGCCATTTCCAAAAGTGTGTATTCATCGTGAATACCTAATTTGCCTTGCGGCAGATTCGGATTAAAATCGTAAATTTCTTTAATCCTGTCAAAATTATTGAATAAAATATAACTTTTAATATTGCCATAAATCAATTGTCCGCCAAAATAAAACGAAGTGTAATAGCCTTTGTCATTAAGTAAATGAACCCAACTTGCCAAATCTTTATATTTATCGGGTTGAACAGTAATTGATGAAACTGGATGCGCCGGAAAACCGCTAAAAATGGCAGCCATGGCTTGCTCTGAGCGCGGCCCGCTTCCATATACATTATCGAAAAGCAAAGCATCTTTTTCTAAAGACCTAAAAAATGGTGTTATACCGGGTTCACCTCCAAGGCTTTCAATCAGGTCGGCCGACCAGCTTTCCAAAATAAGCAATACGATATTGGGCTCCGAGCTTGTTAAAATAGATGGAATACTATCCGATTTTTTTTCAAGGATGCTATTTACTATCCTTTCGGCTTCTTCAGATGGCATTTCGATGAATGGATTTTTATCAAAATTTCGCACATTTTCATTTACACTTATAAACAGGTTAAAAGCAGAATTTGTAGCAGCATTATTTAATATAAGATGTTTAGAAAAATAAGATTCGCTTTGATTAATCGGAATAGTCTGCAAACCGCCACGAGCCAGCATTAGCAATATTGGTGGTATAAGGAGGAAAAAGAATAATGCAGAAGCAGGATTAGTTTTATGATGAATAATTTGCGTATAGAAAAATCGATTGTAAATAAAAAAACCCAATGCAACAACACCAAACATAAATAAAAAAAGCAAAATGCTTTGTCCCGTCTGGGCGGTTTTAATAATTTCATCGATATGCGACAGGTACGAAAATGCTTTGTAGGTTAGTTTAGTCTTCCATTCAGAATATAATCCGATTTCGATGGCATTTATCAATACAAAGGTAAAAAGCAAGATAAAAGTATAGATCTTATTTACCATATTTACCCATTTTGGGCTATAAAGCGATTGTCCCAGCAGCAGAAAAAACGGGATTAGTAAAAAATAGGTGGCTGTTGCAATATCTAGCTTTAATGCATAATAAAAAGTGGAAAAAACCTCAAAAAAAGGTATTTCTTGCCTTAAAATTGAAGGAAAATAAACGAGTATAAAAACCAGCCGCAGAAAAGCAAAAACCAATAGCCAGTATGCGTATTGTTTTAATAATGATTTGATTATACGAAACATTGTTTTAGAAAAATACTAGTGATCAAAATTCTAACTTGTGCCAAAGAGCCATCTTATTTCAGTTGGAGATAAAACTAAAGAGCTACGCACTGTAAAAATTCACTGATTAAAATTAAGGTAGCTACAATCAAATCATACTCATTTTTCATTGCAGCTACCTTATCCTTATTTTTTACTTTGCATAATTGATTGCGCGTGTTTCACGAATTACGGTAATTTTAATTTGGCCGGGATAGGTCATTTCTTCCTGAATCTTTTTGGAAAGATCATAACTCAATTCCATAGCCTGATTATCGCTTATTTTATCAGCTCCCACAATAACTCTTAATTCACGTCCGGCCTGAATAGCATAGGTTTTTACAACACCATCGTATTCGAGTGCTAGATTTTCAAGTTTCTTAAGGCGCTGAATATAGGCGTCAACAATTTCGCGACGGGCTCCGGGACGAGCACCGGAGATTGCATCACATACCTGAACAATTGGAGATAACAAAGATGTCATTTCAATTTCATCGTGATGAGCGCCTATGGCATTGCAAATATCTGGACTTTCACGATATTTTTCTGCCATTTTCATTCCTAATAAAGCATGCGGAAGATCAGGTTCGTTTTCAGGAACTTTGCCAATATCATGCAATAAACCGGCTCTTTTGGCTTTTTTCGTGTCCAGACCCAGCTCTGCAGCCATAGTTGCGCTTAAATTAGCAACCTCAATCGAATGCTGCAATAAGTTCTGTCCGTAAGAAGAGCGGTATTTCATCCTCCCAACCATTTTAACGAGCTCATTATTCATATTGTGAATACCAAGATCGATAAGTGTGCGTTTTCCCGTTTCAACAATTTCCTGTTCAACCTGTTTTTTTGTTTTGTTTACGACTTCCTCAATACGTGCTGGATGAATTCTACCATCAGTAACCAATCGATGAAGCGATAAGCGTGCTACTTCCCTACGCACAGGATCAAAGCCTGATAAGAGAATTGCATCTGGCGAATCATCGATAATAATTTCGATTCCTGTAAGTGCTTCAAGTGCGCGAATATTGCGTCCTTCACGGCCAATTATCCGGCCTTTTACTTCATCACTGTCGAGCGGAAACACGGAAACCGTGTTTTCTATAGTGTGCTCAGCAGCAGTACGTTGTATCGTTTCAACAATAATTTTCTTGGCTTCGTGGTTTGCAGTAAGCTTGGCTTCTTCTTTGATTTCGTTTATATAAACCATAGCATCTGACTTAGCCTCATCTTTAATGGCTTCAATCATACGCTCCTTAGCTTCTGAAGCTGAAATACCCGAAAGTGCCTCCAATTGACTAA
>JAZDJM010000475.1:0-3244 GCA_043804305.1 Bacteroidota bacterium | reverse complement strand
CCAGTTAATTAAAAACTATCCGAATGAACCTGCTTACTTTGTTAATCAAGCATTACTAAATATATTTGAAGACGATTATTCTATTGCTATAGAATCTATAAATAGAGGCTTGGAAATTACAAAAGCGGATAAGCAAAAAGCATTGCTCTACTATTTTAAAGGCTTATTCGAACTGCTCGAAGGCAATGAAGAAGAAGGATTGCGCGATTTTGAATTTGCCATTTTGTTGGATAAAAATGAATTTAATAATCCCTTATTGCAAGGCGAATTACAATCTGTTGAAATAGAAGCTCTTAATCAACTCCTTATCCGGTTTTCTTTATACAATAAAACCGATTAAGTGAACTTTTCATCCCGATTTTACATTTACTCCATATAATTTATTTAGTTAAAAATTTTCTATTATATAGACTGGCTGTACCATAAAAGTTTAATTTTGAACTCGTATACCAATAATTTTAAAATGAAAGAACTAATAACTGTTTTTATAAAAGGTATTGCGATGGGCGCGGCCAATGTTATTCCGGGCGTTTCAGGTGGTACCATTGCATTAATTACCGGAATTTTTGAAAGGCTTATCAATGCAATCAAGTCCTTTAACCCTAAAGCATTGAAATTGATTCTGAAAGGAAATTTTAAAGAATTTTCTGAACACACCGATTTATTTTTTCTGCTGGCTCTATTCTCTGGAATAGGATTTTCTATTTTGAGTCTGGCGCGTTTATTCGATTTCCTCTTTAAAAATTATCCGGTCTATATCTGGAGTTTTTTCTTCGGCCTCATACTGGCTTCAGTATATTTTGTGGGAAAAACGGTGAGTAGTTGGAAATGGGACGTAATTCTGATTTTTATCCTTGGTTTTGCTATTGCATTATTTATAACGTTTTTAACACCTGCAACTCAAAACGAAGGATTTCTGTATTTGGTTTTTTGTGGTGTTGTTGCCATATGCAGCATGATATTGCCCGGACTTTCCGGTTCATTTGTGCTTATACTTATGGGAAACTATCAACTGGTAATGATCGACGCCATAAATCAACTTCGCATAGATATTTTGTTTCCGGTTTTCATTGGCGCCGCTGGAGGTTTAATTGGGTTCTCTTATTTTTTGTCATGGGTTTTTAAAAATTATAGAAATCAAACAATTTCCATTTTAACCGGATTTATTTTTGGAACATTGGGAATTATTTGGCCGTGGAAGGAAGCAATTATGCAGCAATTCAACGGCAAAGAAAAAGCAATCGGCTACAATTGGTTGTGGCCTGAAATAAATATGCAATTTGGCATAGCCTTAATTTTTATATTACTGGGAATCATAACAATATGGCTTATGGAGCATATGGTTGAATCCAAAGCTAAGTCGGAATAATTTTTGTTTTTTTTTGATAATTTTGACTCAGATGAAGAACCGGATATTTCTAGCAATATTACTCCTATTAACTCTGAAAATATTTGCCCAGGGCGAGTCTTTTGGGTTCACCTCTTCTAATTATGCAGGGGCGAATTCAGTATTGTTAAATCCATCGGCAATGCACAATCAAAATACCTGGCTATCCTATAATTTGGTGTCTGCAAATTTATTTTTTCATACTGATTTCGCCTATTTGGATAAAAATGATTTTAGAATTCGAGATTTGTTTAATCCTAATTATGTATTGCCTTCCCATTATACAGGATATGTTGATGATTTTCCACACTATAGTTTCAATCACGATAGAAACACTTCCATAGATATTTCAAATCGGATTATAGGGCCATCTTTAATGATATCCTATAATCAGCATGCTTTTGCTATTACATCAGCTACTCGCTTTCAGACAAATGTCAGAAATTTAACTCCCGATTTAGCAAATATCTTGGCTTATGGTTTTCATTATACACCTCAATGGGGAAAAAAATATGAGGTCAAGGATCTTAATGGTACTACCATGGCCTGGTCAGAAATTGGCCTTTCTTATGCCTATCGAATTGATAAAGAATCATTTGATTCCTGGTCATTTGGAGTAAGCATAAAACGATTATTAGGAGCCGGAGGAGCGTATATGCAAGTAGACAAAACTACTTATGGTCTTTTTGATGCGGAAACAATTGGTGTTGCTAATCAGCAGGCTGAAATCGGATTTTCAGTTCCACTGGACTACGACAACAACGAGTTTATCGATTATAATATTTTAAACGGAAGAGGTTGGTCAATGGATTTAGGTTTCAATTATCAGGCACTCCTAAAAAATCAACCAAAATTAAATGCCGAGAGCTTTTGCGAACAACCCATTATTGCCTATAAATATAGAATAGGTGTAGCATTAATGGATATTGGATCTATAAATTATAAGCAGAATGCCCAAACTCATAATTTTTCGAGAGGAGATGAGCAGATTGCAGAGACTGAAGTTATTCTCGGGAACAATGTTAATGATGTTATGACCGAACTGAGTAATCTTTTTTACAATAGTCCCACATCAAGTTTGATAAGCAATACAATGCGAATAGCTTTGCCAATGGCTTTGAGCGCACAATTTGATTACAATACAGAGTTTTCAAATATCTATTGGAATGCATCACTAATTTATGGTTTGCCTTTAAAAGGAGGAGCGCTTCGCAGGCCTAATCAACTTACCATAACTCCAAGATACGAGTCCAGTCAATTTGAACTTGGAGTGCCACTTAGCATATATCAATTTCGTTATCCTCATTTGGGTCTTTATGCTAGAATAGGTGTTCTTACAATTGGGTCTGATTGGCTTTCCACTTTGTTGGGAACTGAGAATTTCCATGGTCTAGATATTTATTTTGCTGTAAAATTTCAGCTTAGAAAAGACAATTGCCGCCCCAAAAAAACTTTTCGGGACGCTTGCAATTAAGCATCACATATTATTTTGAAATAATTTCTTGCCTCTTATTATTTAGAATTGATATAAATTATCTTTAATTCTCTTCAATCAAGTTTAAATTTTATTATCGCTTGTAGAAGCAAAGTATTGATTAATCAGCACTTTTAGCAAACGATTGCATTAATTTTTTTTGAGTTCATTCAAAATGTAATTTTTTTTTCATTAAAATGATCAAATCCAATTAAAATACAATGCATGCATTATTGTTTTTTGTTATATTTGCAATGCATGCATTGTAAAATTAACTTATGAATACACAAAACACTATCGATTTTCACTTACGTTCAACATTATTCTCAATGATGCGGATGTATAATCTACTTGCATCTCAAAACGGCATTACTCAGGGTGTA
>JAZDJM010000474.1:0-2263 GCA_043804305.1 Bacteroidota bacterium | reverse complement strand
TCATGAAAAAAATATTTGTTCTTCTCCTTTTCATTTCAACTTTCCTAAATGCAAATCTTTCAGCCCAAAACGGCAACGGCCAGTTGGATGATTTCATGGAGTTTTCGACCATTACTACCGTTCCTTTCACTATGTCTGATGGTACAAAACTCATGACCGATATTTACTTGCCGGTTTCACGTGATTCTATGGTTATATATTTTGAAATTCCTTTTTTTGGAAGTGTTCCGGTTACAGTTTTAAAACAAGGGGTACAGTATATTATTTATGATTCTATCAATGGAGAAATAAATAATGAACCATACCGTCTTCCTTTAGTTTTTACCAGAACGCCGTACAATAAACACACCGAAGACATGATTGGCGGCGTAATGGCTTTTCTGGGCTATGCCTATGCATTTCAGGATATGCGCGGCCGTTATTCTTCTGAAGGAGTTTATTTGCCCATGTACAGCGATGGATGGAATAAAAATGCTTATCATCCGGAAATAAAACATTTGCTGGATATAACTGATTTTTCTGATCCCAGGAACGGAAACAAACATGAAGACGGTTACAACAGCCTTGTTTTCATTCTTGATAGTTTACAAAGAATTTATCAGGAAGATACTTTTTTACTTTCAAATGGTTCAATTGGCATGGTTGGCGCTTCGGCACTTGGAAACACACAATTTCAACTGGCCTCTGCAAGAAAAATAAATCCGGAAATTGCAGGATTAAAAAGCCTGATGCCATTGGTTGCAACCAACGAACATTACAGATATACGGCAGTTCAAAATGGAGTTTTCAGAGAAAGCTTAATCACAGGCTGGCTCACAGATATGATAGAATCTGGTGTGGATGACGAACTTAACGAAATTGATTCCTCCATTTCAAATAATTTACACAGCTCCACTGATTATGGATTGACAAATTGGGAAGAAGCGGCCATACTGGCCATCGACCAGTTTGTTTCACATTCATTTGACGGGCAACCTTCAGGATATTATCCAAATTGCCCGCTAAGACCGGATATGGATGCTTCTTTTGCTTTTGTGGATGAAAATGGTTTAGGAGATGCAAATGGTTTGTACAGCCGTTATTCCAATGTTGATGTTCCTGTCTATCATTTTACCGGTTGGTGGGATATTTTTATCGACGGGCAAATTCACACATTTAATCTCATCAGGAATAATATTAGTGAAACCAACGGAAATAAAAACATGCAAAAACTGGTTATTGGTCCCTGGGCACATCAGACTATTGGCAGTCTTACCACCGGTGATATAACCTATAAGGAAAATGTGCATGACTTTATTTTCAATCTTGATAACATTGATGAAATCGATTTGGAAAATGCACCGTTGAATGAAATTTTCAATTCTGAACTGGTTTCCTGGTTCAGGCAAACATTGAACAATAATACATTTGCCAATATTGGTGAACCAAAAGTGAAAATTCCTGAAAACTATTCATGGACTGCCGTGAATGACACAATTTTTGTTCGTGTTCCAGCTTCAGATATCATTATTCCGTATAAAACTTTTCTTGATTTTATTACCGGACAAAACGGAATTACGGGCGTTGATGTGGAATTCAATATTTCAGGAAATTATGCAACATATATTTTAGATGTTCCGTTGCTTGATGATCCGATTATCAATGTTTCAACTCCTTTCAGTGAATCTGAAAATGTTGATTTTTCACAAATTCCGGCTGTGAGATTATATATTCCTGGTCCGATCGATGATGAAATTCCTGAAAACGACAATTGCGGAAATTACTGGTTCGAATGCGATTCGTTTCCATTTAAAAAAGATATCGGCTTTACAGATTTATTTTTAAAATCAAGTGGTACTGCAGATTTTGAAAACGAAACCGGTGAAACAACTTTTTTATCCTATATTCATAATCCCGATGACCCGGTTTACACGATCGGCGGAGCTAACATGATTGTCAGAACGCCGCAGGGAAACCGGAAAAGCCAGGGACAAATGGATTTGGCCGACCCGGATTTTGCGCCATTTACCATGGACAGAAGCGATGTTTTATCTTTTCTGAGCCCTGCCATTAAAGATTCTTTGTGTATTATCGGGTTTCCAAAAGCTATTATTCATGCATCTTCCGAACCCATCGATGGAATTGGCGACAGTACAGATATCGATTTTTTTATACGAATTCTTGATGTTTATCCTGATGGCCGTGAATATTTTGTGGTAGAAGGCGCTGTGAATGCGCGTGCAAGAAATTATGCAAAACAATTGGCCAATGGTGAAGAAGATCC
>JAZDJM010000473.1:0-4160 GCA_043804305.1 Bacteroidota bacterium | reverse complement strand
AACCTCAACCTCAACCTCAACCTCAACCTCAACCTCAACCCATCAACCCATCAACCCCCTAATCCCCAGCCTAAAAATTTACAAAAAATTAACGTTATCACTTTGTAAGCGTGTATAAAATAACTATATTTGTATTGCTTTCAGTTCGTAAGTGTAGATTGTAAAATACCAAAATGAGAGAATTTCCACAGAACGGACAAACAAAGGCCAAGTACCTTAAAATTGAAATGATGTTTAAAATACTGAAATACAGAAAGTAATAAAGGTTTTAATTTTTTTGGAACAATAATTGCTAATAGAAAATCGGTAAAAACAATAAAAAAAATTGTAAATAAAAATTAATGTCTAACTAATAACTAAATTACCATGAGAAAAATCGTATTTTTATTAATCGCATCCTTTGCACTTGTATTCACTGCATGTAATAAGGAAAAAATTGACAAGGTGAATCCAGCTGACCTAGAGGTCAATCTGAATAAAGCCGAACTTCAAACACGTATCGAGATGTTAAATTTCCCGGTTGTGTTTAATAACCTAAAAGCTAGTGCTGATGTTACACCAATTCCTGAATTGTGGGCTGTAGCGCGCATTTTACCAGCACAAAGAACCTACACAGTATGGCATTGGACAGGTACTCACAATGCGGTAACTTATGAGCGTACAACTGCTACCAACTCTGCACCTACAGTTACAACAATTGCTGCACCTGGATTCCCAAGTATTCAGCTTCCGCTTGTAGCTGCTGTACCTGCTTCTACTACTTATACTGATCAGACTTTGAGTTTGACTGGTGCAGGTCTAGCAACTTCAGGAGGAATTTCATATGCATTATTCACTTCTCACGTTCGTGGCGATGTTTATGGTGGTGAGATTTTTGCTGCTAAATACAACTACGACGATTTAAGTAGTTTCGAAGCTGAATTCTCTGTTTTTGATAATACTGCTGATTATAATGATCTTACAGTAGAATTAAACACAACCCTTTGGATGGCTGGTGACAATAATGCAAGAGGTGCAATTGTTCGCAAAGTTCCAGTTGCTGATTTGGCAGCTTTAGCTGCTGACAAAATGCAAGCTACTGATTTTACACTTACTAATTACAATATGCCTATTTTAGGTCCATCGGGAAATTCGATAACAATTCCTAAAGCAAATGCAGGAACAACAACTGCAGAAGAAAATCAATTATGGGTTGTTGCCGGTGGTACTTCCTATGGTGGATTAGTTGTAATGGATAAGAATGATGACACAAGATTGTTTACACGTATGGATCGTGCTAATGCCAAACATTTTGATATGTGTGAAACCTCACATGGTTCAGGTAGTTATGGTGCTTTCTTATGGGGTGATGGCGACTTTGGAAACGATAATGCAAATCTACGTATATTTAATACTTCTAATGGCCCATTCGCATACACAGATTACACTATTCCGGCAGATGTTACTTTTGAAGGTAAAAATGCCATAGATGTGGATGGTTCAATTGCTGATGGTTTCTTTGTATACTGTGCAATGGGTGCTGATGGTGTCTATAAAATTAACGCTGCAACAGGTGCTGTCGCCGACAGCTTTAATGGTATGGATACCTATGGAAGTCAAGGTGCATATGCTGGTCTAGCCAACGGATTAGTTGTTCATGGCGATTATGTTTATGTTGCATGGGGTGCCTCCGGATTGGTTGTGCTTGATAAAGCAACATTGAGTATGGTTGGACAGTACAACGGCATAGGTTCTTGTAACTATGTTGCTGTTGATACTACTGATACTATTAATCCTCCTCCAGGTGAAACAATTATCTGGGCTGGATTTGGAACAGGTGGTATGGTTATGTTGAAATATGTTAACAATGTAAATCCATAATATCTAATAAGATTAAATGAACTTAAGGCCCTGCTTTTGCGGGGCTTTTTTTATGCCCGTATTGAAATAATATTGTAAAACAAAGTCATCTTTTCATCAGTTTTTATCAACGGGTACACTAGTTGAGAATGGGTTAAACACATTGGTTGTAAAGTCCTTCCAAGTTTAAGTTTGGAAGTTTCAGATTCCGTTTGTTTTTAATTTGCAATAATTAAGAAATATAAATTGGTGCAATTTAGTGTTTTGGCGTTTTACCTACGGTTAGGGCTTCGCCGTTAGTGGCGTAAATTTTTGCCACAAATGCACGAATACACCAAATAGCACCAAACCAATCGAATAAATTTAGTTTATCCGCTACGCGGAATATAAACAGGAGTTTTGCTGTTGATTTACAATACTTTATCCGCTACGCGGAAATTTCTCCGTAGGAGATGTAGTATTATAGAAAAATGAAGCCCAAAATGTGCATAGCACGTAGGTTAAACAATTAAACACTTTCCATTTTTCTTATCGGACAACAATAAATTTTTATAAGAAAAATACATTGTTGCAATTTTACTTTCAGTGAGGACTGCGTCGTTGTGATTTGGCGTTTCAGTGGCGTAAATTTTGCCGCCAAGGCACTAAGAATCACCTTAGTGAAAACTTAGTGAACTAAGTGCCCTTAGTGGTAAAATAAAAGTTAACCACTTAGAATACAAGAACACTGAGAAATACACTAAGACCTGCACTGAGCTTGCCGAAGTGAAACCTTAGTGAAAACTTAGTGAACTGAGTGCCCTCAGTGGTAAAAAAAGAGTTAACCACATAGAACAACACAAGACCACGAAGAATACACTAAGAACTTAGTGAAAAGAAAGTGAACTGAGCGCCCTTAGTGGTAAAGTGTCAAAAGAAAAATTACTTTAGTGCCACCAAAGCACCCACTTTAAAATTGAATTTTAAAATAGAGCCTTTTTGACTGGCATAGCCTTTAATTTCAACGGTATGTGTTTGTCGTTTGCCCATCATTTCTTTAAAAAAAGCATTATTTGTTGGATTATCGGGGATAATAAAACTATTATCCACGGAGAGTGAATTTATTCCGTCAATAACATGAGTAATGCTTTTTCCGGTTTTATCGTTGGTTACTTTTAGCTCCAGATTATAAGCCATCAGCATGTCTTTTAAATTGGCTTCAGTAATTGTTAATAGAGTCTCTGTAAGCGTAATTTTAACAATTTCCCAATCCCGGGTTTCTTCATTTAAATTTGGATCGAGTGTGGCGCTGCCGCCAAATAAAAAACCATCGGCTTTGGTACTTAAATCGGTGGTGTTTATATCGGTCCGGTAATAGGTATATGCCTCATGATCAATCTTTTTGCAATTGCTTAAAGCTAAAAGAATGATAATAGATGCCGCTATTGAGAATAATTTTTTGTGCATTTTAATTTGTTCTCTGCATTTTTTTTGGAGAATGCATAAAAATACATAAATCTTTTAGAATTGGCAAAATAAATGTAATAGTTAAATGGATTATGGAGTTTTTTAAAATTATATTAACGAAATTTATTTTGGGCTAAAGCCCGATTTTAGGGCTCTTCTTATTCCCCGCGCTAAAGCACGGAGCTATTAAACCTTTCAACCGCTCAACTCATCAACACTCACTCCTTCAACTTTTCCAAATCTCTTTGAGGGTGTTATTTCGTTTCATTAATTTTTATCGGGTCTTGTCGGCAGTCAAAAACGTTTGCAATTTCAATCCGTTTAAAATCACTATTTATCCAGTAAACAATTTTATAGTTTTTGAATAATAAATAACGGAATTCTTGTTTGCGATCTTTCAAAAGCAGCTCATTTTGACCAATATGTGGATTTTTGTGTAAATCTAGAGTACTATCTACAATTCCATTAATGAGATTTTGTGCTATGCGTTTACTTGCTTTAAGTTTATAGTAATTGTAAATATCAACTAGCTTATCTTCTGCAAGTTGCGACCAATAAACTTCTAATCCCATTTTTGAATTTTAGTTTTTAGTTCAGATGCTTTGATTATGCGCCCATTTTTTGAGTCGTCTAAAGCTTGATCAATTTCATTGTTATACTGCTCCATACTCATCGGTTTTAGGCTTTTTTCGATCAATTCCGTTTTTCTTTGTCGCAACATTTTTTCAAGAACACTAATTATTTCTTCATTTTGAAGTCTTAAAAATTCTTGAACAAAGGATATTTTTCTGGCTTCTAAATCCATTATTTTAGTTTTTATCAAAGGTACAAAATTCTTAATTTCGATTGTAATTTTTTTTAGCTTTGAGGTTGAG
>JAZDJM010000472.1:0-2782 GCA_043804305.1 Bacteroidota bacterium | reverse complement strand
ACTTAACAATCGCAAGTTCCATTTCTTCTATAAGCGTATGTTTCTGAAATCCCAGAATTTCGGTATAAAAACGAAAAGCTTTGAACGGTTCTGAGACATAAATGCTTGTCATTAAAATTTCCATAATCTGCTGTATTTTATTGAATTAATTTTAAAAGGCAGCTATAAAAATACTAAATTTTTAGAGAAATTGAATTTAATGGAAAAATAAACAGCTATGAGTTTGTAATTCTCGAAAAAGGCTGTATTTTTGCAGTCCGAAAATAAAATTAGCTATGAGTAAGAGAACGTTTCAACCATCTGTTCGCAGAAGAAAAAATAAACACGGATTTAGAGAGCGTATGGCTTCTAAAAACGGTCGTAAAGTTTTAGCTCGCAGAAGAGCAAAAGGTAGAGCACAATTAACAGTATCTGACGAGTTTAACGGCAGAAAATAATTGGGCGGTTACTTTTGATAAAATTCAGAAGGCATTTATTGATGTCTTCTTTTTTTGTTTATACCCATATGCTTTTTAAGCTTCGTGAAACCGATAGCGCATGAATAAATACATCAATTCAGTCGATTTCTTTAAAACACGCGATAACGGAAAAATTGAAAAACCGCTAAGTTTAATTTTGGCGGCCTATCAATTACGAACACCGGAAAATCTTGGAGCAATAATTCGCCTAGCATCAAATTTGAATATTAAGAAAGTGTTTTTCATTCAGGATACTAGCATTCTAACAAGCTCAAAAATTGCCCGCGTAGCTCATTCCGGATTAAAGCATGTAGATTATTCCTTTTGCTCTTCTGATGAATTCTTTTCGGCAATTCCTTCCGATTTTGCAACTGTAGCCGTTGAAACAAGTGAAAAAGCAAGTAATTTATTTTCGACTGAATTACCTCAAAAATGCGTTTTGATTTTTGGTAATGAACGTTACGGAATTGAGCAGCAATTTTTAAATCGAATGGATAAAACGGTCTTTATTCCATTGCTTGGTAAAACATTATCCTTAAATGTTTCCCATGCAGCTACTATTGCTGCTTTTGAATGGGCAAGACAGCATTTGAATCTGGAAAAGTTCTGATTGAAAGATTTTTAATTATGTCGAAATCAAATCTTATTCGGTATAAAACTCATGCCTCTTTCTGTCATAGCTGTGATGCTTAATGACGGATTAACTCCCGGATTTGCAGAAATAGCTGCTCCGTCGAAAACAAACATATTTTCATAACCAAAAATGCGATGCTTGTTGTCGATAACACCTTCATTTTTATCGCGACCGATGCATGCTCCTCCCAGAATATGCGCAGTTGATGGCGTTCCCATTATGGTTTCGGTAAATAAAACAACCGGTTTCCCGTTGATAATTTTACTGTATTCTTTTGCGACTTTATGCGCTTCAGGAATAAATGGAGTAGGGGCATTGCCGCTTGATAAACGGGATTTATATCCAAAAAGCCAATGCGTTTTTAGTTTAAGCGTGCTGTCGAGATGTTGCATAAACAAAAGCACCGTCGATCGCCTTGCAAAGTCACTTACAAAGTAGATTTTTATCCATTGTATTGGTGACTTTACCAATTCTTTAAACATTTTAAAAACTCTGCGGAAGAATTTTGTATCTAAGATCATGGGTGTAATTCCCAAACGCCAAAAACCGGAACCTTCTCCATATCGGACAGGCTCAAGGTGGCTGTTTTTATCAAGTTCAAGTATGGAACCGATGGCTATTCCTTTTGAAAGATTCTTCGATTTTTCATTGGTTACCGCCATTATCAATGCTTCATTGTTGGTTCGAATCATTTCACCAAGGCGAGGACTTAAATTTGGCAAATTTTTTCTTTCTGAGTTTCAGAAGAAGAGGCACTGTTCCTAAAACGCCTCCTGCAAATATTACTGATTTCGTTTGAAGCGTTTTTGCAGTAGAAAAATAGGCTGTCGATTTCTTAAAACTTACCCAATAACCATTTTCGCCATTTTCGCCATCAATAGGCTCCACGGTTTTAACTTCATGTTCAGAAATTACGTCAACACCAAGTTTTTCTGCCAAATAAAGGTAGTTCTTATCCAATGTATTTTTGGCATTGTGTCGGCATCCGGTCATACAGGCTCCGCAAAAAGTACAACCTGATCTATCCGGGCCTCTGCCACCAAAGTAGGGATCGGCTATAGTTTTTTCTGCTTCACCAAAGAAAACACTCACTTTTGTGGCTTCAAATTTTTCGCTTTTCTCCAACTGATTTGAAAGTTCTTTCAAGGCCAAATCACTTTCTTCAAGTTTTGGATTTAAAGCAACACCTAACATTTGCCATGCTTTTTCATAATGAGGCGCAAGTTCATTTTCCCAATCGGCCAGTTGTGCCCATGAACCTGTATTATAAAATGCATTTTTAGGTTTTGGCAGTGTATTGGCATAAACCAAAGAGCCACCTCCAACACCCACACCACTCAAAATGCTTGCATGCCTCAGAAAAGTCAGCTTTTGTATTCCGTACAAACCCACTTGGGGTAACCACAGCCATTTTCGCAGGTTCCAATTTGTTTTTGGGAAATTTTTGGATTCGAATCGCTTTCCTTTTTCGATAACCAAAACTTTATAGCCCTTTTCGGCCAGACGTAATGCAGAAACGGAACCGCCAAATCCCGATCCGATAATGATGTAATCGTAATTGTGTACCATAAAGTAAAGGTAATCAAAAAAATCAGAAAAGAAACAGTTTGATCTTTTGATAAATGGTTAAATAGTTAAGTAGTTGAGTAGTTGAGTAGTTGATTAGTTGATTAGTTGATTGGTTGAGTAG
>JAZDJM010000471.1:0-3626 GCA_043804305.1 Bacteroidota bacterium | reverse complement strand
TTTTTTAAAATCAGATGTTTTTTCAAAAAAATTTGCCAGATACTGATGATTTTCGTACTGAGTTCTTTTTAAATCTATTTCCAGCGCAATTTCATTGCTTTTATTCAAATAAAATGCAGTTAAAGTGTCGTTTCCGATATCGGAGTAAGCAAGTCCAAATTTCTGATAAATATCTGCTAAACCATTTTTATGTCCAACTTCTTTAAAAACTTTTTCAGCCTGTTCTAAAAATGAAAAAGCAAGCCGGTATTTTTTTAAAGCCAGATACACTTTGCCCATTGTAGCTTTAGTTTCGGCAATGCTTACTTTATCAAAAAGCGTGTTTTCAATTTGAAGTGATTTTTGGACATAATATAAAGCAGAATCGCTATTGCCCAAATCAAGATGCATTTCTCCAATATTATGCAAAGCAACTGAAACAGCTGCTTTTGAACCTATTTTTTCGGCAAAAGAAACCGACTTTCTGTAATATTCAAAAGATTTTTGATGATTGCCCGAATGATGAAAAACCGTTCCCATCGTATTATAAATACTTGGTATATATAAATTATTACCCGATTTTTCTTCCAATTGGAGAGCTTCTGAAAATGTTTCCAAGGCTTCATCGTAGGCTGCCCACCTGATGTAAATCAAGCCTTTATTATTCAATGCTCCACTCACTCGGTGCCAGTCTTCCAATTTTCTCATTGCATTTTCATATTCGCTCCAAGCTGAAAATGCCTCTTTGTAATTGCCTCTGTTGTAAAAAACTATCCCTATTGAATTTGTTGCTAATCCGATACCTCTTAAATCATTCAAATTCTTAGCATAATTTAAGGATAACTTAAAATTTTCAAGGGCTTTATCATAATTACCGGCCATATTATAATTGGTTCCCTTTTTATGATATGCAGTTACTAAAGCCTCATAATCAACGATATAATTAAGGTGATTGATTGCCGCTTCGTATTGTTTAGCTGCATCTTCGAATAGGCCTTGCAGTGTATAACTTTCTCCAATACCTAATAATGCTAGTGCAAGATTGGCCCGATCATTTGTGTTTAAGAAAATATCTTGTGCTTTTACAAAGTTTGCAACACCTAATTGCGGATTATTATTTAAGTTGCAGATGATCCCTTTTGCCAAATATGCTTTTCCAATTCCGGAAGTATATTTAATTTGTTTTGCCAAGCGTATAGCTTCGTCGGCCGATTGGTGAGCTTCTTCCTGATTTTGAACAGCCTGAAATTTTGCAATTTCAATATAGACATCAACCAATTGTTCGTTTCCGAATACCCTTGTTAATTTTAATAAACTATCTAATTCTTTGCTTCCCTGAGGCCAAAGATTGGATATAAATACCAAACTAATTAAAAGGCTAATAAGAGTTCTTTTCATTTAAATTGGTTTCAGTCTTCAAATTAATCTTTAGCCATCTAAATTATAAAAAATATTTTGAGTTTTACAAATTTGTGAATTTAAAATTCTTCCTGATCAACTACACCTCTTAATTTAGGCCTTCGTAAAATAACTCATTCGAAATTCTTTTCCCAAGATTCTTCAAATTATCCCAACCTGTAAATACATGATTTTCATCTGTTTTGGAGGATGTTATTTTTGTGCCGGAATTAACTTCTAATTTTAAATTGGTTTCAAAATACCTGTTTCGCAACTCACCTTTGTAGAATCGTTTTTTGTTTTCAAGAATTAAACTTATTATTCCTTGCGACATAATTTTCTTAATTAAAATATATTTTCTCTTGATTATTTATTGATTTTTTTCTTTATAATTCAATTTTTATGCAATAATATTTAGATAATTTACTATTTAAAAGACATTTAAGACAAATTTTATTTCTTAAATAGGATTTAAGTGGTT
This sequence comes from Bacteroidota bacterium, assembly GCA_043804305.1. Classification (GTDB taxonomy): domain Bacteria; phylum Bacteroidota; class Bacteroidia; order Bacteroidales; family UBA12170; genus UBA12170. Next base: position 1,768 of record JAZDJM010000471.1, on the reverse strand, counting down.
TAGAGATAACTTAATTATTTCCTTAATTATTTGATTGAAATACTTGAAATAAGAGAAAAAATCATGTATTTTTACATTTTAATTCTTGTAAAAGAGCGTTATGCCGGAAATTTTTAATTTTCTTGAAAATCCTTTTTTGGTTGTTTTAAGAGAAAGCCTTAAAAGCCTTCCCGGTATTGATCGCATCGACCTTTTGTTTTATAATTCTGAATCAGCTCAAACTGAACTTCATAGCATAATACGTGATTCGGATCAGCTGCAAGCTATTCGTTATCCACTTGATGAAAAATCAAAAGAAATCCTGAATACGTTCAGACGCAGACAATTAAGCCTTAGTTGGCTTAATAGCAATTCCATACCTTTTTACAATCAAAATGAAACAACAATAAAGCAGAATTTGTTCTCCGAAATAGACAGTCATGTATTGTGTCTGGCTTCGCCTAATAATTCAGATTTTTCAAAAGATCTCTATCTATTTTATTTTAAGAAAAACACATCCGATTTTGGGTTAATTTTAACCGATACCGTTTTATCAACTTCTAATAAGGCAATTATAAGTCATTTGATTGGCAATATTATTAAAGTTCAGCTCGATTCTGTCAGACAAAATCAGAGTGCTTTGCGATTTATAAATAGCCAAAACCGTGAAATTATTGATTCGAAAAATAATATTCAAGTTAAAAATCAAGAACTTAGATTGCTATTAAAGACAAACATCATTCAACTTACTGAATATCTTATCAATGAAATTAGTGAAAATGCGCAAGATGTATTTTACTTATCAGAAGATGCTAAAGAAAAGATTAGCGCGTTTAAGGGAAGTATTTTGGAATTTAAAAACATGCTTGGTCAAGCAATGGTTTATGCCAAAGCTTTAAATTATGGAAGTCAGAATGATGAATGTATACTTAAGGCCGATTATTTTAACTTTGAAATAGTAAATGAAAATAAGGCCGAGCGTAGTACAAATCCCAACAATTCAATTGTTTATGAGAATCATAAGCACTTCAAAACGTTTGAATTTCTAAATGAAATAGAAGAAGCTGCTAAAATTGTAATTGAAGAAGGCTGGAAATTAACCAGTTCAAATGTTGGGCATAAATTTGAAAAACCCGTGACTGCAGCTGCAATTTCAGATAAGCTAAAACATCACTCGGAGAAAATTATTCGGCTTTTTGAACAATATCCTGCAAAATGGCCATTGATTCGTAAACGATTTAAGCCTATACAAAACGTAATTATTAAAGCAGAATATCAGCAATTTGATAAAGCTACAGGTTAAGTAAACTCTATATACTACTGATATTCAGTCACTAACATTTTATTAAATCCATTTTACCAAAGATAAATCTTCCGGATAGGCCAAGAACTCCGATTTAGGGCTTATTCTAAAAACATAATCGTATACACCAGCTTTTTCAACAGGAATTGAACAGGAATATCTTACGTTTCCGTTTACCAAACTATCAACTTCCATTTCTTCTTTGTAGATGATATGTTTAATTTCATCATCGGTTTTTTCGCCAAACAGAATTTCCATGCGAACATCTTCAGCCTTTAAATTTGCTAAATTCACTTCGATGCGGGCAATAAAAATATCACCCAAAATAAGTGTGTGATGCTGATCGCTTTGAGGTAATTCTTCTGAAACAATATGAATATTATCCCATTCACGGGCAATTCCAGATTTCCATTCGGCCACTTTTAAGGCAAGGTTGTAGTTATCTTCCTTAATGGCTTTACTACTTTCAAATAGTTTGAAATAATA
>JAZDJM010000470.1:0-2182 GCA_043804305.1 Bacteroidota bacterium | reverse complement strand
AGTATTGAATTGATAAAACAAATGCACAAAGCCATTTCTATTATTCAATTTAAACTTGAAGCTCAATTGATTAAAGAAAATCCTCACTTTAAAATGAACGATCGTTTATTATTGGATAAAATTAATTATGAGGAAGGAACCATCACCATTGAAGGGAAAAAATACGAACTGCTTGATAAATTTTTCCCGACTATCGATCCTAAAAATCCATATAAACTTACAAAAGAAGAAGATGAATTAATGAACAGGCTACAGTCCTCTTTCAGGAACAGCGAATTATTGCAAAAACACATTGAAGTTCTTTATGCTAAAGGAAGTTTATATCTGACTTACAACTCAAATTTGCTTTACCACGGTTGTATTCCAATGAATAAGGATAGAACTTTTTACGAAATGGAGATTGAGGGGAAAAAATACAAAGGAAAAGCCCTGCTCGACCAATTGGATATTATTGCACGAAGAGCCTATTTTACATGTTCAAAATCTAATGCAAACCCATCGGACAAAGCTTATTTATGGTATTTATGGACGGGGCCTAATTCGCCAATATTCGGCAAACATCGCATGACCACTTTTGAACGTTATTTCATTGAAGACAAAACCACTCACGAAGAAACCCAGAATCCATACTATAGTTTTCGTGATCAGGAAGAAACCTGTACTATGATATTGGAAGAATTCGGGCTTGATCCCAAAAGTTCTCATATCATAAATGGCCATATTCCCGTTAAGGCAAAAAAAGGAGAAAGTCCGATTAAAGCAAACGGAAAATTATTTGTTATCGATGGAGGAATGTCTGTTCCTTATCAAAAAGTTACCGGCTTGTCGGGTTATACATTAATTTACAATTCTTACGGTTTAATTTTGGTTGAGCACAAACAGTTTAAATCGATAGTTGAAGCCATTAAAAACAATTTGGACATTGTTTCGTCACGCAATATTGTAGAAACAAATGCCAAAAGAAAACGCGTGGCTGATACAGATATTGGAACCGATTTAAAGGAACAGGTTCGTGATTTGCTTATGCTCTTGGCGGCTTATCGCAAAGGAATTGTAAAAGAAAAAGTTTAAAGGCTAAAGTTTATATATTTGCAATCAAAAAAAACACAAACTATGAATACTAAAAATGCAGGTTTTAATTCTAAATTAGTTCATGCCGGCGGTATGCACGATGAAAAAGGCAGTGCAGTAACACCAATTTATCAAACTTCAACTTTTGCTTTTCAAAATGCCGATCACGGAGCTGCTTGCTTTTCCGGCGAAAGCAATGGATACATCTATACACGTCTGGGGAATCCGAATATTGACGATTTAGAGAAAACTGTAGCCGAGCTTGAAAATGGTTTTGGAGGAATCGCCACTTCATCAGGAATGGGAGCATTAAATGTAATCTATTTAGGACTGTTAGCCTCCGGAGATCATATCGTTAGTCATAATGCAGTATATGGTCCTTCAAGAGGCATAATGGAATCTTTTTACCCAAAATTTAAAGTTGAATCGACTTATGTTGATGCCACTATAACTGAAAACGTTATAAAAGCTATTCGTCCGAACACAAAAGTATTGTATATCGAAACGCCCGCAAATCCAACAATAGGAATTACTGATTTAAAAGCAATGGCAAAAATTGCCAAAGAGCATAACTTGAAATTAGTGGTCGACAACACTTTTTGTTCGCCATATTTACAAAGGCCTTTGGATTTAGGTGCTGATATAGTCTTGCATTCAATGACAAAATTTATAAATGGTCATGCCGATATTGTAGCCGGAATGATTGTGACCAAAACTGAAGCCGATTATAAATTGCTTAAACCAATAATGACCAATTTTGGCTGCAATATGGATCCACATCAAGCATGGTTAACCCGCCGTGGATTGAAAACACTCGGAATCCGCATTGACAGAGCACAGGAAAATGCACAAAAAGTAGCTGAATATCTCGAAAATCATCCAAACGTGGAATGGGTGAAATTTCCGGGATTAAAATCACATCCTCAATACCAATTGGCATTAGAGCAAATGGACGGGCCGGGAACCATGATTTCATTCGAAGTTAAAGGTGGCTTAACCAGCGGGAAAATAGTAATGGACTCTGTAAAGATGGCTCTTCTGGCAGTTTCATTAGGTGGAATTGAGACCTTAATTCAACATCCGGCAAGCATGACCCATTCAAAACTAAACG
>JAZDJM010000469.1:0-6736 GCA_043804305.1 Bacteroidota bacterium | reverse complement strand
TTTGTTCTCCGTTTTTTGCACGAAAAGTAGTTGGTAAATCTTGAACAAACCCTTCCCTATTCATGGCCTCAAAATAGATTTTTCGTTCTTCCTGCTTTACCCAAAATCCTAAATCGAGGCCGGATTTATGATATATTTCTTCGTCAGAATAGCCTGTTTTACTTTTAAAAGTATGATTGACATATGAAAACAAACCGTCAGAAATGCGATTAATCATTATGATATCCGGGCTTATAGAAATCGTTTCTTTAAATTGTTCCTCTTGTTGTCGAATGTCGAAAAGCATTTCAGTGGTGAGAATTCCAATATGCTCCGCAGTATTATTCGTATAAATTAGGTTGAAGTTAATTCGCACAGCTTTTCTATTTCCTGATTTGGATAAAACCTCCGTATCGAAATTGAAAGATTTCTTATTCTGATATAAACCATTTATCAATTCCAAATAAGCCAATCTGGTTTTAGAAGTAAGGAATGAATTATCGTTATCCAGAAGCTCTTCCACCGAATCAATTTCGAGAAAATTTAAGGCTGCTTCGTTAGCTTGCTTAATTTTCAATAACCTAAAACATTCATCGAATTCATCGGGAAATAGCTCCAGATGATGTTTAATATCCGGAATACCTTTTTCTTTAATCTTTTCTAAATAAATTAGAACATTTGTAAAATCTATTTCCCATAGGGCTATGGGTGAATATTTGAAAAGATATTCATATGACAAGGATTCGACCGGCCTAATCATTGTAATAGAATTTTATCACGAATTTAATATTTTAATAACAATTGAGCTTGCAATGTACAAATAAAAACGAATAAGTTTCTTAGAAGCTTTATAAATTAACGAATCCATTGTATTTCATTAACTCTAAGTCAGCAAATTATTCTTCCGAGAATTCACCATCCTCATCATCATTATCTTCAATCAGTCTTAATAAAGCCGGATTTTCAATACTTTCTAGACTATCTACGTTTTTTAATTTACGTTCCATTGCTCTGGCCCGAGTGTTTGCCAGTGTATCTAATGTTCCGGCAGCAGTATGTATCTGGCGGTGCGCTTTTTCGAGGGTTGAGGAAAATTTTCCGAATTCTGTTTTAACTTCTTCGAGCACTTTCCATACTTCACTACTTCGTTTTTGAACTGCCAAAGTCCTGAATCCCATTTGAAGGCTGCTTAATAAAGCCGATAAAGTTGTTGGCCCTGTTACTGTAATATGATAAGACCTTTGCAATTGTTCAAAAAAACCGGGATGACGCAATACCTCGGCATATAAACCTTCAACCGGCAAAAACATTAGTGCAAAATCTGTTGTATTTGGCGGATCTATATATTTGGAACTTATATCTTTGGCAAAACTCTCAATCGTTTTTAGCAATTGTTTTTGATTAAGTTCGATGGTAGATTTATCGCCCAATTCGTAGGCATCAACTAAACTATGGTAACTTTCGATGGGAAATTTTGAGTCGATTGGTAACCAAATTTCCTGATCGCTTGATTTTCCGGGTAATTTTATTGCAAACTCAACATTGGCCTGGCTACCTTTTTTAGTAGCCACATTTTGAGCATATTGATCGGGTGTTAAAATTTGCTCTAAAATATTTCCCAACTGATATTCGCCCATAATACCGCGGGTTTTAACATTGCTCAAAACTTTTTTAAGATCGCCAACACCCGTGGCCAAAGTTTGCATTTCGCCTAAACCCTTATGAACCTGTTCCAAGCGGTCGCTCACTTGTTTAAAACTTTCTCCAAGTCTTTTTTCGAGCGTGTCCTGTAACTTTTCATCAACAGTTTTGCGCATTTCATTGAGTTGAGTTGAGTTATCCAAACGGATATCTTTCATCTGATTCTCCACACTTTCCTTCAATTCCTTTAAACTGTTTTTCGATTGAAGATTTAGGTCATTAAAACTAACTCTCATTTGTTCTGAAAAATCGCCAAGCGACTTGGTAAGTTTTTCTTCAAAACTCAATAGGCTTTTACTAACCTCACTCCTATTTTCTTTGGCATCACCGGCTTGAGTTTCCCGAAAAACATTAAAATGTTGTTGCATCTTTTCGGTAAAATCTTTGAGTGATTTTGAAAACGATTCAAATTCAGTTTTTTGCATTTGAATCGATTCAAATAACCTGCTTAACAAACTCTCCTGCAAGCGGTTAAACAGTTCACTGATTTCTTTTCTGTTTTCAGCATTCAGTTCACGGGTTTCTCTTCGTGTTTCTATTAAATCCTCTTTTATATTTCGCTTCAATTCTTCGAATGAAATATCTTGCTGCGATTTATTGCGATATTTATAAATTAAAACAATAATTACAATTAAAATAATAATTATCAGATAAATAAGATAGTTTTCCATAACTCTTTTAAAAAAGTGAGGTTAATCGAGTCTTAAAGCAAAATTAGATAGGTTGAACTAAATTTTCGCTTTAATTCAAATAAAAATGACTGAAACTTAAAAATTGGTTTATCAAATGAGTTAAACCAAAGTTTTAGTTGAATCAATACCTAATCAAAGATATAAAAAATCAGTTGAATCAGGGCTTTCTTATCTATATTGCTAATTATTTCTATTCAACAAATGGAATATAACTTGATATTGAAAAGCGGCCTCAAATTCGTGCCTAGAAGAGATTATTCACGAATTACAGTATAATTTCCAGTTTTATCGAGTTTAATAACTGTACTTGCTTTGTTTGTTGATCTAAATTCCTGTTCCAGTTTGACGATATAATCAACCTTAGATTTAATTTCTTCATTAACATTTGAATAAAACAAAGGACTGGGCGATTGAGAAAAATTTGCGGAAGTAGATACGATTGGTTTTCCAAATTCTCTAATTAAAGCACAACAAAAAATATGATTAACAATACGTATGGCTATTGAGCCATCCGAATTAATTAAGTTGGACGCTAAGTTTCTTGCGCCGTCATAAACAATTGTAAGCGGGCGATTGATATAATGGATTAAGTCGTTTGCAATTTCTGGAATTTCTGAAACATACTTTTCAAGATCATTAAAATCTGCCAGGAGAACAATCATAGCTTTATGATGTTCTCGCTTTTTTAATGCGTAAACTTTTTCAACAGCTTTTGAATTAGTTGCATCACATCCAATACCCCATATGGTATCCGTTGGATATAAAACAGTTCCTCCTTTTTTCAGAACTTTTAAGGTTTTTTTTATTTCTAAATCTAAACTCACAATCTATCCAAAAGTTGATTGGTTTCAATCTCCAGAGCACATTTAAAATGCAATTCCGGACATTTTTTATGTCCGTGCAGGCCACAAGGCCGACATTCAAGTATCACTTTGGTTTCTATAATAACCGAATCGTCAGCTAAAGGGCCGAATCCAAAATCTGCCACGGTGGAACAAAAGACAGCCGTAGTTTTTCCGTTTACCGATGATGCAATATGCTGAGCAGCAGAATCGTTAACAAAGTTCATCGAAGCATCGCGCATTAAAGCAGCAGATTCCATAAAGCTTAATTTTCCGGCAAGGTTCATCTTATTTTCCCGGCTTACTTTACTTATAATTTCTTCGCAAAGCGAATAATCAGCTGCAGAGCCCAAAAAATAAATTAACACAGCCTTATCAAGCTTATTGATAAAATCAATCCATTTTTCAATTGGATATTGTTTTGTAAACCAGAGCGATGCCGGTGTAATTGTAATGTATTTTTTGGTTTTATGAGGCGACATCATTGCATAGTCCTTCATGGTTGGATACAATGCAGGCCTGGATTTTTCAGAATCAGTTAAATCTTTGATTAACTGATGGTTTCTGTCCGTTTCATGCCAGTTTACTTTAAATTTATGCTCAAAAGATTTGCTAAAAAATAAAGAAAATGGATTTTTACGAAATCCAAAAGTTTGTTTTGCCCCTGAAAACAGTGTAAACAATCCACTCGAAGCAAATCGTTGCAAATTAATTACAGCATCGTATTTTTCATCTCGAAGCTGAAAAATAATTCGGAGCATATTTTTATATTTTTCTTTGGATTTGTCCCATGCAATAATTTCATTTATCCAAGGATTTCCATCAAAAAGCCTTTCATTTCCTTGTTTCACCAAATAATCAATTTGCGCATTCGGATAATGAGAAAACAACTTTTCGCCTATGGCTGTCGATAAAATTACATCACCAATTGAGGCTGTTTGAATGACTAAAAACTTTTTATCGTATGTTCGATGAATCTGATGCATAGAATTAATTTAAACAGCTACATTATAATCGCGAAGTGCATCATTCAATGATGTTTTTAAATCGGTCGATTCTTTTCTTTTTCCGATGATTAATGCACATGGAACCTGATAATCGCCTGCAGGGAAATTTTTTGTATACGTTCCCGGAATTACAACCGATCGGGGCGGAATATATCCCTGATATTCAATAGGTTTTTCACCGCTAACATCAATAATTTTTGTACTTTTTGTCAAAACTACATTTGCGCCCAAAACGGCAGCTTCTTCTACTCGCACACCTTCAACAACAATACAGCGCGATCCAATAAAACAATTATCCTCAATAATAACAGGAGCAGCCTGTACAGGTTCTAAAACACCACCTATACCAACTCCGCCACTCAAATGCACATTTTTCCCGATTTGGGCACACGAACCCACAGTTGCCCACGTATCTACCATTGTGTGACTATCGACATAAGCACCAATATTAACATAACTTGGCATTAGTACAACGCCGGGTGCCAGAAAAGAACCATATCTTGAAATAGCATGTGGTACAACTCTTACCTGTAATTTGGCATAATTATTTTTGAGTGCAATTTTATCGTGAAATTCGAATGGGGCAACTTCAATAGTCGCCATTTTCTGTATCGGAAAATAAAGGATTACGGCTTTTTTAACCCATTCATTAACAACCCACTGATTATTTTTCTTTTCTGCAACACGAATTTCTCCTTTATCTAACAGGTCAATTACATTTCGTATTGTTTTTTGAATATCTTCTATTTCAAGTAAGGCTCTATTGTCCCATGCAGCTTCTATACTTGCAATTATACTATTGTCCATATTAAATTTTTGGTTTAAAAGTGTAAAATTAATCATAATCTGTATGCTTGCGGAATTTTTCTGGTCATTTCACTTTTAAAAACCGAATTACAATATAATTTCGGTATTTAAAGGCATATATATTTTTATTACTTTTGCAGTGTAAAATTATGGGAAGAATTCTGGCGATAGATTACGGACAAAAACGATGCGGACTGGCTGTTACCGATGAATTAGCCATTATTGCAAATTCGCTTGACACAGTTTCGACAAAGGAGCTTTTTACTTTTTTATCGTTTTATTTAAAAAAGGAAGTGGTTGATGTTATTGTTATTGGAGAACCTAAACAGATGAATAATCAACCTTCAGATGCGGTAAAATACATCAATCCTTTTATTGGCCGATTAAAAAAGGAATATCCTTTACTGAAAATTGAAAGAATTGATGAACGATTTACTTCTCGTATGGCCTTTCAAACAATGATTGACGCCGGATTGCGAAAAAAAGCACGTCAGAATAAAGCCTTGGTAGATAGCATCAGTGCCACAATAATTTTACAATCCTATTTAGAAACAAAAAATATGCGTTAATGATATTACCTGTTGTCGCCTACGGGCATCCTACTTTAAAGAAAATGTCGGTCGATATTGACCAAAACTACCCGAATTTAACTGAACTGATCGAAAACATGTGGGAAACCATGTACGAATCAAATGGCGTTGGATTAGCGGCTCCCCAAATCAATTTAAATATTCGACTATTTTTGGTTGATGCAAATCCATTTAAAGAAGATTATCCGGAAGCAGAAGGCCAAAAAAAAGTGATTATAAACGCCAAAATTATTGAAGAAGAAGGAGAAGAATGGATTTTTGAAGAAGGTTGTTTAAGTGTTCCCGATATTCATGAGGAAATTGCCCGTAAACCAAGAATCCACATTCAATATTTTGATGAAAACTGGCAATATCATGATGAATGGATAGATGGAATAGTTGCCAGAATTATGCAGCATGAATATGACCACATTGAAGGAAAAATTTTTGTGGAGAAATTAAGCACCATGCGTAAACTATTGCTAAAAAGAAAGTTGAGTGAAATATCGGAAGGAAAAATTGAGCAAAAATACAGAATGTTATTTCCGGCATTAAAGAAAGCCAGACGATGATTTTGAAAAATAAGCATTTTTCTAATTTATTATAAATCAATCAAACCCCAAAGAATATGAAGAAAATTCAATTATTAATTCTGATTTTGGCCTTAAGTATTTCTGTTTCTGCCCAGATAGACACTGAAAAAGAAAATATAAAACAACTTATTCAAAAAGCCTACGTAGAAGGCCTTCTGAATTATGGAGATACTGAACCAACTAAGCTGGGATTTCACCCGGATTTCTATATCAGCGGGCTAAAAGATAATCAGTTAACAAAATATCACCTAAGCGATTGGATACCTCGTGTTGAAAAGGCAAAAATAGAAGGAACTACTCCGGCAATGAAATTCTATGTAAAATTCCCGATTATCGAAATAACCGAAAAAGCCGCAATGGTACAAATGGATATTTTTGATAAAGCGACTGACAAACAAATTTTTACAGATTATTTGCTGTTGTATAAATTTGATGAAGGCTGGAAAATAGTTCAAAAAATATATCATCGCTTTCCATAAAAAAAAGGCCGACATTCTTTTGAATATCAGCCTTTAAATTTTTGGCTATTCTATAAGCGGGATTCTG
>JAZDJM010000468.1:0-2927 GCA_043804305.1 Bacteroidota bacterium | reverse complement strand
AGAAAGTAGTTCCTTTGTCGATTTCACTTTCTGCCCAAATCTTTCCATTATGCCTGCTAATAATTCTATGAACTGTTGCCAAACCTATTCCTGTTCCTTCGAATTCGTCGGAAGTATGCAGGCGATTAAAAGGAATAAACAGCTTGTTGGCATATTTCATATCAAAACCTGAGCCGTTATCGCGTATAAAGAAAACCTTTTTTTCGTTGATTTCTAATTGTCCAAATTCGATAATTGCTTTTGGTTTTTTTGAAGTAAATTTCCATGCATTTTCCATTAGGTTTTGAACAAGGATTCGCATCAAAGCTAAATCGGCTAGAATGTATAAATCGGGTTGAATGATAAAATTTGCTTTTCTTTTGGTATCATTATTCTGATATTCGTTTGCAAATGATTGAATTATGGCTGATAAATTTATTTCTGAAACATTTTTTTTTGTTCTTGTTATGCGTGAAAGGTTAAGAAGATCGTTTATTAAATTGGACATTAATTTTGCCCCGTCTGTAAGCCGGTTTAAATAAGTACGCCCTTGCTCATCCATTATTCCGGAATATTCGTCTTGTAGAATTTGGCTAAATCCTGCAATTGACCGCAAAGGAGCTCTCAAATCGTGTGAAACTGTGTAGGAAAAAGATTCTAATTCTTTGTTTAAAAATTCTAACTGTGCAGTTCTTTCAATAACTTTTTGCTCAAGTTCTTCATTTAGTTTTTTTATTTTTTCTTCTGCAACTCTTTGTTCGGTTATGTCTCGTGTAACGCTAACAAGCAAGTATCCTTTTTCGGTTTTTACACTATTAATTTTGGCTGATAATATCAGGTTTTTGCCGTCATTGCGTAAATAATTCTGTTCAATTGGGATGTTTAAATAAGAAGCCTTACCTGATTTAAGTGTCTTTTGTAAGGTGGATTTGAGTTGATCGTGTCTCTTAGGGTTTCTGTCGGATTCAGGAATAAGATCATACTGAACATCCCATATATTCCTTCCTATAATTTCATAGGCAGATTTTCCGGTTAGCATTTCTAAAGCATTATTCCAAACAAATATTTTTCCGTCTTCATCTACTATCGAAATTCCTTCGAATGAGTTTTCAATTACACTTCTAAATCTTGTCTCACTTTGCTTTAATGCCGATAAAGCCCGATTTTGATCTTCGAGTATGCTCAGCATGGCAAGCCTTGTTTTTTCGTTTAATTGATTAGTGTTCATTCCTTTGGAAGTTTTGCAAAAATATCGCTAACTAAAGAAATTAATTGTTTTGATATATTTTCAGAATTAAAGTTGATTGATAAGCTATTGGGCTTATCAGTGAGTTTAAGGTAGGATAGCAATTGTGCCGCGTAGAGTGGTATCATTTGCTCTACTGATTTTAATTCTACAATTACGGACTCCTTAACAAGTAACTCTAGTTTTAAATTGGTGTTTAATTTTTTATCTTTATAATTAAGAGGAACATAAACTTGTGACCTGACGTGCAAATTATTTCTTTTTAATTCGTCGATCAGGTATTCATCATAAACAGATTCCAGCAATCCGGAACCAAGATGCTTATGAACCTCAATTGCGCAGCCAACTATTTTGTAGGCAATATTGTTTATGTTTTTTTGCGTATTCATGTTTTTATTATTTCTAAATGCGATCAGAGTAAATAAAAACCACTGAGGCACTATGGACATAGAGAAACACTATTTGTATTTACTACTGTTCTAAATTATATTTCTCCTCTTTCCCTAATTGCTTTAACAAATCATTCACTTCTTTTTTTAATTCTATCATTCGCTCTTCGCGGCCAAGCGTAATATTAAACCATTGTTGCAATTCGTTGAGCTGGTCTTTAATTTTTTGTTCAGCCAATATATTTTCTGTAATATCGTTTACAATCCCTTCGTAATGTGTAATAATATCATTTGCATCTCTCCGTATATATGAAATATCATTAATCCATTTAATTTCATTGTTCTTGGTAACTATGCGATACGGACTGTGTTTAAAAGAGTTTACATTTGTATTACTGCTATAGCTAATAACTTCTTCATTTACTGTAGATAAATCATCAGGATAAATGATATCGCTATACTTAACTGTTTCTGATATAAAATCTTCAACCGAATATCCAGATAAGCTAAAGATTCCTTTTGATACATATTCTACGGGCCAGCCTTCTTTGTTTTTCCATAAAAAGGCAACCGAAGGGCTTCGGTCAATAATCTTGATTGCCTCTTTTTGTTGATTTATTTTATCCTCAAGTTTCCTGATTAGAGCCTGATTGTATTCTTTGAGCTGGATAGTTTCGTCTACCTGCGGTTTTTTTGGCGGTGTTAAATTGCCATTTTCCAAATTCTTTAGAATCTCAGTAACGATTTGTAATAAATCATCCGGTTCCTGAGGTTTAAGAATAAAACGGTCGGCACCAAGATGAAGTCCAAATTCCACATCATTCTCATCGGTATAAGTGGCCGTGTAGAAAATGAAAGGAATTTTTTTTAGCGTTTTGTGAGCTTTCCATTTTTTACAAAGCGTAAAACCATCCATTACCGGCATTAAAATATCGGTAATTATTAAATCGGGTGGATTTTCAATCGCTTTATTTAAAGCTTCTTCACCGTTTTCTGCAGAAATTACTTCGTAACCATTTGCATTCAGAAGAGATTGAAGAAGGTATAGGTTTTCTTCTTTATCGTCGGCTATCAGTATTTTTGTCTTCATCGATATACTATTTTCTTATTTTTTGTAATATACAATTTTGTTTGTAATGATTAACTTTTATTGTAAAATTCGTTAACGATATTTTCCATTTTATCGATAAAATTCTCCGGGTCTATCGGTTTTTCGATATATCCGTTTGCGCCCTTTGATAGGATTTTCTCTTTGTCGCCGAGCATGGCATAAGAAGTAACCGCAATGATAGGGATTTTATTTAAACATTCAT
>JAZDJM010000467.1:0-7749 GCA_043804305.1 Bacteroidota bacterium | reverse complement strand
AGCAACGGTACTTCGAGGAGTTAGAGAGGATAAAGCACCCAAACGGACCAACTGGGACCGGGTAGTTTATCTTATTCTATTCCTGCTCATATTCGTATCCCTGTTGTTTTATACTTTGCAAAAAAATATTTTTATCAACGTTGATGGCCAAATCTATTCAGATCGTTTTACCGTTAACTTTCCTGAAGACGTTATCGTTGAAAGATATTTCTATAACGAAGGCGATACTATTGAAAAAGGCGATACACTCTTTTATTACAAATATAATTTGGATAGGGACTGGGATAGTAATGGCGCCGGAATTGCTTTGGCAATGGCCAATACTAGCAGTGCCAATAATTCGGATTGGTATTTAAAAGAGCGAATTCAAACACAGAAAAATATTAGCATCAAAATCATCGAAATTAAAGAAATCGATGATAATGTAAGGCGAATTTTAGGCGATTTAGAAAGGCTTAAAAAAGAGGTTTATCTTGATGTTTATCCAAAACTTGAGCTCGAGGCAGCACAATTGAAATTAAAATCCTTGCAGGTTGATAGAGATAAACTTGAAGAAGAAGTAGCCTATTTAAAAAAATATCTGGCGTTATTAAACGCATGGGAAACAGAGTCTAATCAGCCGGGTGTAGTTTCTATTGGCGGAGGTGATGGCGGCAATGTAGTGAAATGGGCTTATTTTCAATCACCTGTTGATGGGATTGTAAGTAAAATCACAACAGTTGCACAAGAAACTTCTTACAAAAAAGACGTTGTAATGTATCTTTCTAATACCGATAAATTGTTTATTATTGCATATATCGAACAAAAGGATATTGGATATTTTGATGTGGGCGAAACTTTGCAGCTTGATTTTCCGGATGGCTCAATAAGTCAGGGAAAAATCATCCAGTACTATCTTAATACAGAAGAGCTTCCGCTGGAGTTCAAAAAAGCAAAAGATAGGGACAGGCGAAGCGTAGTGGCGAAGATTATTCCAACCAAGATTGAAGATCAAGATCATTGGAAGAAATATTATCAATATGAAGTTCGGATAAGTAAAACGAAGTTTCAATAAAAAACCGGGGCAAATAGGTCCGCTGAAGATTAAGCACTATGGCAATAACACAATTTGGAAAACGAGTTCAAACACAAAGTGATAAAGAAATTTATTTTATTTCTGATTATAGAGATCTGGACATAAAAAAAGTCGTTATCAGTGATGGGCTAATTCTGGATTATGCTGATAAAGAAGCCTGCTTTTCTTTTTTAAAACTTATCCGCTCTTCCTATATCGAATCTATTTATTTAGTTCCTGTTTTTATTTTATCATTTAATGATGAAGTTGACGAATACACCCGGTCATTGTGCGATGGCGTGATTAAAGGCCTTCAGGAGGAATCATTCGAAGGGAGTTTCAATATGATTGATCAACGTATCAAACAACTGCAAACTTCCGATACCAACGATTTAGTTGTCAGAATTCAGAATAAAGTTTTACGCTATTTTTATACCCGCCAAAGGCGAATGGTTCCGGTAACTTCAATGAAAGCTCATACCGGTTATACCTATCCATTGCTAAGCTTGCATTATCAAAATGCCAATACAGAAGATATGTTTAAGCTTGTTGATGAATTGGAAACCAAAGAATATATAAGGCCCAGATATGAAGATATAGTGCATTTATGCTCAAATTGCTATTCGGCATTTTTAAACTATCGCGAAGTGTGTTCAAAATGCGGATCATCAGATTTATACATGGAGAATCTTATTCACCATTTTGTTTGTGCAAAAGTTGGGCCTGAAAGTGATTTTATATCCGGAAATCAAATGGTTTGTCCTAAATGTAATAAACTGCTTCATCATATTGGCGTGGATTACGATAAACCTTCGCTTATATATACCTGCAACAGTTGCGGGCATCATTCTCAGGAGTCGATTATGGAAGCATCATGTTTCAACTGTAAAACTGTGCAACCTGTTGATTCACTAATCGAACGTAAAATAAACAATTTTGAATTAACCGTTTTGGGCGAAGAGGCTGCTATTGGAGGATTAACTCCATCCGAGGCCAGAGAAGCCGAAATGCCTGGATTTGTTGGATTCAGCACTTTTAATATATTCTTAAAATACGAAATTGAGCGTATAAAAACCAGCGGAAAAGTATCATCAATCGGTATATTAAGTTTAAGAACACCGGCAGCAGTTTCCAATAATCTGGGAGTTAAATATCAAAACGTTATTGTTGAAATTTCCGATTTTATTAAAAATGCAACTTTTGCTACTGATATTCTGTCGTTTATCAACAACAACAGTTTCCTAATTGTTTCTCCTGATAATGATCAGTTGCGATTGGAATCTACCCTCAAAAATATTCAAAAATCCGTTCAGAAATTGCTCGACAGCAATATTGAAGATGCAAATATTACGGTAAAGATCAAAGCTATTAACATCGATAACACCAAAGGACATAACGATTTGATTAATGAGTTATTAACCATAAATCAAAGCTAGTAATGGTATATACTTTTTGGGACGAGTTTTTCTGGTATTGGTATTCCAATGGTTTCGAAAAGGTGTTTTATATCTTCTGGTATTTCTTTTTGCTCGAAGCACCACGATTCTTAGTAATGGATATGGTAGTATTGTTCGTTTTTTTTCGCACACGAAGGAAAAGAGCCGATATCTACGAAGAAGCGCGCCAGAAACTCTATTTCGAAAATCCGCTTGTTTCGCTGTTGGTTCCCGGAAAAAATGAAGGAAAGCACATTTATAAATTAGTCGATTCTATAAACAAGCAATCGTATCCAAATCTAGAAATTATTATTGTGGACGATGGCTCTGACGACGACACCCCGACCATCTGTAAAAGCTTAAAAGATAATGGATTTATAGACGTTTTTTTAAGGAATGATCAGCGTGGAGGAAAAGCAAGTGCAGCAAATTTAGCTTTGCGCTATGCAAAGGGAAAATATGTTGTTCACCTTGATGCGGATACATCCTTTGATGAATTTGCAATTGAACGGATTATAGTTCCTTTTTATGTCGATCCGGAGATAGGTGCTGTTGGTGGAAATGTAAAGGTCAGAAATCAGGATCATAGCATTGCTACTGGACTTCAAGCAGTAGAATATCTTCAAACTATTTCGGTTGGGCGTGTGGTAACTTCTTATCTGGGTATTTATAAAATTATATCGGGTGCATTTGGAGCTTTCCGTAAAGATATTTTGGATAGAATTGGTGGCTGGGATATTGGCCCGGGTTTGGATGGAGATATTACCGTTAAAATTAGAAAACTTGGGTATACAATTGGTTTTGAGCCCAATGCTGTCGGTTTAACCAGTGTTCCTGAAACTTTCGGACGATTGTCAAATCAGAGATTAAGATGGAATAAATCTTTAATACGTTTTCGTTTGCGTAAGCATTCCGATGTTTTTAAGCCTCAGGCTTCTTTTACATTTTCAAACTTCTTTGCTCTTTTCGAAAATATTTTCTTTAATGTGATTCTGGATATTATTTGGTTTTTCTATATGGTTCAAATTATAGTGAATAATATCGACCACTTGGGTTTTATTATTCCATTGAAAATTATGATCTACGGCTTGGCCAGTTTATTGCAATTTCTTGTTGTAATGGCCATGTCTGATCGCTGGAGAACAGAGATACGGCTCATTATCTACATTCCTTTAATGATGATCTACAATGGGTATTATATGCGTGTAATTCGCACAATGGCGTATATTAAAGAGTTGTTCTTCCTCTCTTCCTATAATGATCCGTGGAATCCGGCTAAATCGAGCGTAAAGGCCAGAGAATTTGGGCTTTAGAATTAGAAATACACTATAAACAAAAAACATCCGACAATACTGCCGGATGTTTTTTTTTAAAGGTTTTTTATCTATTACGCAAGAGGTAATGAAATCCGTACTGTTGTTTCAATTCCCAATGTTGACTTTATAATCAAATTTCCTCCAAATAAACCTAGAATACTTTTCGTATTAATTAAACCTAAGCCAACACCTGCACTCTCGCTCAAGTCTTTATTAAATTTTTGAAATGCACCAATCTTGCTTATCTGGTCGGTGGTCATTCCCATTCCTTCATCGCGAATGCTTATTACATAATTTTTTTCATCAATTCCACCAATAACTCTGATGACTGAACGTTTAGGCGAGAAAATAATCGAATTCTCAATAATTTCCCTTAAAACATCCAGATAAAAATTAGGTGGAATCGCGAGATCAGCGTTTTCAAGGTTTACAATAAAATCATCCTGTCTTTTGCTGTTAAGCGCGGCATCCTTGATTAGATTTTCGGTGAGTTCTTTAATATTTGTGGTTTTCTCCGACTTAAGTTTTTTTACTGTATCTACATCAAAGGATAAAGACTGCAATTGATAAAATAAAAATGACTTTTTAACTATGGTATTTAATTTCATACCTGCTTTATAAATCAAACCGTTGAATTCAGCCATTTCAAACTTTTCCATGCTGTTGAATTCAGTCATCAACATTTTTGAAAACCCAAGAATAGCTCTAAGTGGTTCAGCTATTACTTGTGTTATAGGTGCACCCAGGTTCTTTGTCAGTTCGTTAAGCTTTTTTTCGCTTTCTTCTTTAAATTCTTCAGCTCGCTTTATTCGGGTAGAAACTGACTTTAATAATTCGTCAACGGTAAATGGTTTAGTGATATAATCATCAGCCCCAAGTTCCATTCCTAAACGTTGATTCTCTCTGGTATTTTTTGCAGTTAAGAAGATAAATGGAACTGTTGAAGTTACGATTTCTTTTCGCATTTCCGCTAAAACCTCATAACCGTCCATACCAGGCATCATGATGTCGCATAAAACTAAATCGGGCTGAACGTTCTTTGACATCTCGAGTCCCGACTGGCCATTTTCAGCTGCAAAAACCTCGTAGTTTTCTGATTCCAGAACTTCACAAATGTTTTCCCTAACATTTTGTGTATCTTCAATTACTAATATTTTTTTCATAATCGTTTATTTAAATTATATCCCTTTTGCTGTAGGTAATCATCAAAAGTATTAAAAATATTTCATAAATCCCTTACTCGAAAATTGTTAATCAGAATTATTTTAATGATCGTGCATAATCTTTCAAGCGGTTCATAAAATCCATTTTTTTTCTTACAGACACTTCAAGTTCATCGCCTTGTTCCAGAACAACATAACCTCCTTTTCCTTTAATATATTGCACAATAAACTGGAGGTTTATTAAATGTTTGCTGTGTATGCGGAAAAAATGGAGATCCTCAAATAGTTTTTCGTAATTATTCAGTGATTTTGAAGCCATATACTTCTTTCCGTCAATCATATGAAAAATAGTATAAACATCGCTGGCCTCACATCTTTTAATTTCTTTAATTTTAATAATATCCAGGCCTTCGGTTGTAGGAATAATTAATTTTGGTTCTTTCTCAATACGTGCTTTTTTACTTCTGAAAAGACTGTCCTGATTATCATCCTCATCGTCTGAAACATTAAGACGATTGATAGCTTCACTTACTTCGGAAGGAATAATGGGTTTCTTTAAATAATGTAAAGCAGAATATTCAAAAGCCTTCATGGCAAACTGATCATGAGAACTTATGAAAATAGTCTCGAACTCACTATGTGATACAGAGTCCAGTATTTTAAAACCGTCGCCATCCGGGAATTCAATATCCAGAAAAATTAAATCGGGTTTTAATTCATCAATCAGAATTATGCTTTCCTTAACGGTTTTAGCTTGACCAACTATCTGAATGTTAGGATGTAGTTTGTTTAATAAGTTTTCGAGCAAAATTAAAATTTGCTGATCATCATCCAATAAAAGCGTTTTAACCTGAGCAGGCATTTTTTATAATTTTGAAACTAATATAAGCTTTTTTTGGATAGAAATGTTCTTAATCCAATTTTTGATCAAAAAAATCATTAAAATCTGGTATTTCTTTTAAAAAAATATAATTCATTTCCGAATAGTTTACTTTGCAGATATAATGTTGCATGCCATTTGTTACAATCAGATAATCAACCTTAAAAGCCATGTTGTAGCGTGCAAGCTGATCGAATACTTTTTGATTGATTGGCTGAGTGTCCGATTTACATTCTACGACCAAGAATGGATTTGCATGAGCATCGAATGCAATGATATCTGCTCTTTTTTTTCTTTTTTCAAGTGAAAAAGAATATTCAAGTGCAATTAAACCTTTTGGAAATTTTTTCTCATTTACCAGAAAGTGGGCAAAATGCTGCCGAACCCACTCTTCGGGAGTTAAACGAACAAATTTTTTCCGAACTTCATCAAAGATCATTATTTTTGATTCTGACCTCTTAATTTTATAATTTAACGATGTTTAATTTAGTTGAATCATATGGGTTTAATCTTGTGTAAATGTAATGAAAATGGGTAAAAACAGTATATTTGTATGAAATTATAAGCATGAAGACTAAAAATGAAATCGTAAAAAACTGGTTAACCCGATATACCGGACTTGCCCTCGATGAATTTGGCGAATATATTTTACTCACAAACTTTCAAAACTATATCGATTTATTTGTTGAAAAATACAATGCAAAATCGACTGGCAGAGATTACCCAATGCCTTCGGCCACTGCCAACGATATTACGATTATCAATTTCAGTATGGGCAGCCCTAATGCTGCAACCATTGTGGACTTGTTGAGTGCTATTACACCTAAGGCTATTTTGTTTCTGGGGAAATGTGGAGGACTAAAATCGAAAAATAGTTTGGGCGACTTTATTTTGCCCATCGCAGCCATTCGTGGAGATGGTACCAGCGACGATTATTTTCCTCCTGAAATACCTGCATTGCCGGCTTTTAGTTTGCAAAGGGCATTGTCGAGCATAATTCGCTCCAGAGGGCTGGATTATTGGACAGGTACTGTGTACACTACCAACAGAAGAGTTTGGGAACATGATGAGGAATTTAAAAAATACCTCATCGAAACGCGTGCTATGGCCATAGAAATGGAAACAGCAACTATTTTTACCGTCGGATTTTATAATGGTATCCCAACCGGTGCTTTATTGCTCGTTTCTGATCAACCGATGATTGCTGAAGGAATTAAAACCTCAAAAAGCGATAAATTAATTACGGAGAAATTTGTAAATACACATTTAGATGTTGGAATTGATGCGCTACTTGAGCTTAAAAACAAAGGCTTATCAGTGAAACATTTACGATTTAATAATGATTAACCTATGCCGGAACAAAGTTTTGACGAAGTTCTAAAAGATTTAAAAAATAAAATTTATCAGCCTGTATATATTTTTTCGGGAGAAGAAACCTTTTTTACTGATGAATTATGCAATTATATTGAAGATCATATTCTCAATGATATGGAAAAAGAGTTCAACCAGACTGTGGTTTATGGACTCGATTCTAATGTTTTTGATATTATATCGATGGCAAGAAGATTTCCGATGATGGCCAATCATCAGGTGTTGATTATTAAGGAAGCGCAAAATTTAAAAGAAAGCGAAAATTTAGCCACATATCTTCAAAATCCTTTAAAATCAACAGTATTGGTCATCGCCATTATGCATAAACCAATTGATAAGCGGACAAAACTCTATAAAATGGCTAAAGAAAAGGGTTGTGTTTTTACTTCAGCTAAATTGAATAAAAATCAGTTGCCATTATGGATAGAAAAAAGGCTGAGTGCAATGGGATTTAAAATTGATTCGCGCGAAAGCTTTCTTCTTGGTGAATATTTGGGTTCAGATTTAAGTAAAATCGACAATGAATTGA
>JAZDJM010000466.1:0-3233 GCA_043804305.1 Bacteroidota bacterium | reverse complement strand
GTGATGACGCTGAGTCGGTCGTGACGGGACTTGGCATGTGGTTCTGTCACACAGAGAACCTGAAGAAAATGAGCTGTGGTACCATTGGTGATAAACATTTTATTACCATTGATGACATACTCGTCACCAAAAGATAAGGCAAAAACTTATCTTAGTTGAAGAACCAGAAGCTTTTTTGCATCCTGATTGGCAATCGAAACTGGCAGATTTTTTTGTTTACTGTATGAAATACAATGTAAAGAATGATGTAAAGTTCCTTATTGAGACCCATAGCGAATACCTTATTCGTAAACTACAGTACTTAACTGCAAAAAAGGAGATTAAACCTGAAGATTCAGTGATTTATTATTTCAATACTCCTGATAATATACCAAATGGAGAAAAGCACGTAAGAGAAATGACAATTCGTGACGATGGAATGATGGATGATGATTTTGGGGAAGGATTCTTCGATGAATCTACTCGCTTAACTATTGATTTATTAAACCTTCAAAACAAAAACTGAAATGCTTAGTACAGTTATTGATTATGAAGTTCTGCTAAACTTTACTAGAAATCAACCAGAGCAGATTCCAAAAGGAACTGAAGAAGAAAATGAATACTGGAATTCATTTTGGGCTTTTATGAAAATGGGTTCGAATCTTATAATCACAAATCTCCCCACTTTAAATTATAGCGTCCCAGAAAATTATTTTTTGAGGAGTTTAACAACAGGTAGAAAAGGAAGCTCTTTTAAATCAGAAATCTCATTTAATAAGCCACATAAATGTAAATTCCCAAAAGACCAAAACGTTCAAACAGTATTTTTTTTGAATGAACAATCAGAATCTGAAAAGGCAAAATATAGAAAAAATAACGGATTTCTTTTTGGTTTTATGAATGATTATCCCAAAATATGGAAAAAACTGTCATTACATGGAAAGGATAAGAATCTTCCCGTTAGTAAATCTGAAAATATCAATTTTAAATCATGGGCTCAACTTTCTGATTACATTCTACCTTTTTCTGATTTGATTATTATCGATAATTATATGTTAGATGAAAAAAAGTGGAAAAATAATCTGCTTAAGATTATTGATGAATTTAGTAATAAATCGAGCGTTAAGTTTAATCTATTATTGGTTTCCTTTCTACATAGTACTGATATAAATAGTTATCAAGACAAAGTATCAAAGATTAAAGACTTACTTAAGGTGGTTAATTGTAATTTATCAATTATCCTATCAAAGGAGTTGATTAAGGTTCATGACAGGGATATTTTCACAAACTATTTATGGATTAATTCTGGAAGCTCATTAAATTATTTTAATAATGATGGCAATCTTGATATTGACACGAAAATATTTTTTAATAGTCTTGTGAAAAAAGATAATATGAATACTTCAAAAGCAGCGTTAAGTAGTATAAAAACTATTATTGAAAGACTACAAAAACTCCCTGATAAAGACAAGCGGTTATTTGGTGATTTG
Organism: Bacteroidota bacterium; assembly: GCA_043804305.1. Classification (GTDB taxonomy): domain Bacteria; phylum Bacteroidota; class Bacteroidia; order Bacteroidales; family UBA12170; genus UBA12170. The sequence goes on along the minus strand of JAZDJM010000466.1, from coordinate 1,764 downwards.
AAAAACAAATTACTGAATTAATATCCTTAAACAAAACCCAAACACTCGAATTATATTTCTACGCTACTTCGAAGTTCTAAAATACATCTAACTCAAATACTTAGCCACAATCGGCATTCTTCTTCCCATTCCAAAAGCTTTTGTTGAAACACGCAGAATTGGTGGTGTTTGATAGCGTTTATATTCGCTGATATTCACCAATTTAAGTACACGATTTACAAGATTTTCTTCAAAACCCATTTCAATAATTTCTCTCGGACCTTTTCTTTTTTCGATATATTGAAATAAAATCGCATCCAAAATTTCGTATTCGGGCAGAGAATCAGAATCTTTCTGATCCGGGCGCAATTCGGCAGATGGTGGTTTATTAATCGTATTCCAAGGGATAACCTCCTCATTTCGATTAATATATCTCGCAAGTTCAAACACATCGACTTTGTAAACATCGCCCAAAACGGAAAGCCCGCCGTTCATATCGCCATAAAGCGTACCGTAACCCACGGCCGATTCGCTTTTGTTGGAAGTATTCAGCAAAATATATCCAAATTTATTGGACAATGCCATGAGCAAGAGCCCACGAACTCTGGCCTGAATATTTTCTTCGGCAATATTAAATGGCAAATCTTTAAACTGTGGTTTTAACTCATTTTCAATGCTTTTGAATATATTTTGAATCGGAATTATCTCGAAAGGCGATCTCAAATTTTTGGCTAAATCTTCAGCATCTTTAACCGAATGATCTGAAGAATATTGCGAGGGTAACAATATTGCGTGCACATTTTCGGCTCCCAAAGCTTTGGCTGCCAATACCATAGTTACTGCAGAATCAATGCCGCCCGATAATCCGAGAACTGCTTTTTTAAAACCAAGTTTCTGAAAATAATTTTTTATTCCCATCACCAATGCATCGTGAATCAAAGCAATTTTCTTGGGCTTTTCCTTAGTTCTAATATCATTGGGAAGTTTTTCTAAATCAAAAACTTGTAAATCTTCTTCAAAATAATTCAATTCTCCAACCATTTCGCCTTTTGCATTATAGGCCAATGAACCACCGTCAAATAATAATTCAGTTTGCGCGCCAACATGATTGGCATAAAAAAGCGGCAGGTGATACTTTTCAACATTCGCTTTCATGATGTTTTTTCGTCGTTCGGCCTGTTCGTAATGAAATGGTGAAGCGGCAATATTTATTATCACATCGGGCTTTTCTTTGATTAAAACATCCATGGGTTTGATGCGGTACAAATCGTCAACGCCAAGATTCCAAATGTCTTCGCAAACCGTAATGGCTAATTTTTTGCCTTTATAATCAACGCAATGAAATTCAGTATTGGGCTCAAAATAACGGTATTCATCAAAAACATCATAGGTGGGGAGCAGGCTTTTATGGATAATATCGCTGACTTTTCCATCTGCTAAAAATGTCGCCGAATTAAATAGTGCTTTTCCGGCGGGATTATTATTTTTTGTAGGCAATCCAACAACAGCGGCAATATCTGAGCACGCTTTTGCAACCTCTTCAGTTGCATTCCAACAGCGTTCAATAAAATCATCAAACTCCAAAAAATCGCGCGGCGGATAACCGGAAATGGCAAGTTCTGCAAAAACAACCAAATCTGCATTTTGAGATTTTGCCTTGTTTATGGCCGTAATCATTTTATTTTGGTTGCTTTCGAAATTACCAATGTGATAATTCAGTTGTGCAATGGCTATTTTCATGGATTAATTGATAATTGATAATTGATAATTGATAATTGATAATTG
>JAZDJM010000465.1:0-2992 GCA_043804305.1 Bacteroidota bacterium | reverse complement strand
TTATCCACAAAGCCTCGCGGATTTCTGAACTCTACAAAGTTAATCTGGCCTTCACCTATATCGATTTAGATGTATTTAATTTTGTGAAATCTTTACCGCGAAACCTTAAAGTTAAAGGCAGGATTGATGAGATTGCTAAAGGAAAAGGAGTATCCAAGTATTTACTTAAAGCATTAATTAAACCAAAATTGCCCGAAGAAGTTACATCACGTAAAAAACAAGGAGGTTTTTCTCCCTTGGAAATCTTTTTTGATGATGCAGAGAAACGTCGTAAAATTTATGAATATATGCTCAATAGCGCTATTTCGAAAGATTTCTTCAATAAAAAGTTCCTGCGTAAATTCTTTGCTGCCTATGAGTCGTCAGTTGCCAGAAATTATTGGTTCTGGTATAAACAAACCATGGCAAACCGCATGATTAATTTGTTGGTAATGACCTTGTGGTGGGATATTTTTATAGAAAAGAAAGCAGGCAATAAACTCAGCGATTTTATTTAAAGTTTGCAGATATAACCGATAAAAACCTTCTAGCTGTTTAAAATCAGTAGTATTTGGTTAGAATTTGATTAAGTTGGCCAAAACCCAGTAGAGGCAAGGTTTTGAATAGCCCCGAAAATAATGTCCGGTTAATTAATGAGCCATTGAAAATGGGCTATAGCCCAATATGAAAATCAAGTTTTTATGATAGAAAGATTGGTGAAAATTATCTTGTTTCTGTTTTTACCGGACAATAATGGATTTAAATACTGATTATTAATTGTTTTTGCGTATAATTATATATAACGCCGGCATTTTTGTATCTTTGCACACTCAAAACAAAAATTCAAGAACTCCTTTTGCTTCATTTAAACTTTTGATTACATATAATGAATGAATTTAAAATTCAAACGGAACAATTTGCAGATATTCGAATATTGCGCTATCAGGTACCCGGTTTTGAAAATCTTTCTTTAAATAAAAAACGCCTTATTTATTTTCTGGCTCAGTCTGCATTATGGGGACGGGATATCATTTATGATCAAAATTACAAGCACAATTTACTTATAAGGAATAATCTGGAAAATATTCTTAAAAGTTATAAAGGTGACAGAACAAGTTTAGACTTTCAAAAGTTTTTAGTGTATTTAAAAAGAGTTTGGTTTTCAAATGGTATTCATCATCATTATTCAATGGATAAATTTTTCCCGGAATGTAGTGAGGATTATTTTGCAGGTATAATGATGAATTCAGACAGTTCTGGATTCAAACTCTTTGATAATGAACCGTATAATACTTTTGTAGAGCAATTTATAAAGCTTATTTACAACAGAGATCTCGACAATAAACGAGTATCATTAGATTCTGAAAAAGATTTAATTTTAAATTCTGCCTGCAATTTTTATGAGCAAATAAATCAGCACGAAGCCGAGGCTTATTATGCAGAAATTAAAAATAAAGATAACATCAGACCAATTTCAGCCGGTTTAAACTCAAAATTAATCAAACAAAATGGTGAAATTGAGGAATTGACTTATAAAATTGGCGGACTTTATTCAGAAGCCATTGAGAAAATGGTATTTTTTCTGGAAAAAGCTTTACTTTTTGCTGAGAATGATAATCAAAAAAAGGCAATCAGTTTGCTTGTAAAATTTTACAAAAGCGGTGATTTGCATGATTTTGATGAATATAGTCTGGCTTGGTTAAAGGATACCGAATCTGCAGTCGATATTATTCATGGATTTATCGAAACTTATGGCGATCCGCTTGGCAAAAAGGCTACATTTGAAGCATTGGTTTCCATTCGCGACGAAGAAGCAACGAAAAGGGCAAAAACAATCAGTGAGCATGCGCTTTGGTTCGAATTAAACTCCAGTACAAGCCAGAATCATAAGAAGGACAAGGTAGAAGGTGTTAATGCAACCGCTATTTATGCATTAATAGAATCGGGAGATTGTTCGCCATCCACGCCAATTGGAGTAAATTTGCCAAATGCTGATTGGATTAGAGCCGAATATGGATCAAAATCAGTTACTATAAGCAATATTATTGATGCCTATGATTTGTCATCAAAAGACAATGGAGTAGTTGAAGAGTTTTGCTTTTCTGAGGAAGAAGTACGAATTGATAAAGAATACAGCAGTTTGGCTTCAAAACTTCATGTTGATTTGCACGAAATAATTGGGCATGGTTCAGGTAAACTTGAAAAAGGAGTGGCAGATCCTTCAGAAACACTGAAAAATTATGCATCAACCATTGAAGAGACACGTGCTGATTTAGTTGCACTCTATTTTGCATTGCATCCCAAACTTATCGATTTGGGTTTAATGCCTTCCAGTATGACCGGAAAAGCAGAATATAATTCTTTTATTCGTTCTTCGCTTTTAATACAGTTGGTAAGAGTTGAATTGGGCAAAAATATTGAGGAATCGCATATGCGAAACAGGTATTTAATTGCAAATTGGGTTTATAAGAAAGGTAAGAAAGATCAAGTTATTGAAAAAATTATTTCCGGGAATAAAACCTATTTTGTAATTCGTAATTATGAAAAGCTGAATCAGCTCTTTGGTGAATTGCTGAAAGAAGTTCAACGGATTAAATCTTCGGGCGATTATCATGCGGCAAAGCATTTGGTCGAAAATTATGGTGTAATGGTGGATAAAGAGATTCATTTAGAGGTGCACGAACGGTGGAAAAAACTAAATATCGCTGCTTATGCAGGATTTATTAATCCTGAATATCATTCGGTTTATGAAAAGGATGAAATAATTGATGTATTGATTGAATATCCTGATGATTTCTCAAACCAGATGATAAACTACTCACGGAATTATTCAAGCCTAATTTAAAAACAAACCATGACATTCGACGATTTTGATTTACTTCCACATCTGGCTGATTCTTTATATGAGATGGGATTTTATAATCCTACCCAAGTTCAGGAATTGGCAATTCCTCAGATCTTGGAAGGCAATGATTTAATGGCATTTGCACAAACCGGAACCGGAAAAACTGCT
>JAZDJM010000464.1:0-3309 GCA_043804305.1 Bacteroidota bacterium | reverse complement strand
GGCAAGAATAATTATGCCACCAATACTCCAATTCACCAAATTCCACTAAATATTTTTTCAAATTAGCTTTTTATGAATTTGCTTTGAAGGCTTTAGCTGCCTCAACCAATTGTGGTAGAACTTTTTGTACATCTCCGATAATTCCATAATCGGCTGCTTCGAAAAATGGAGCTTCAGGATCGGTATTTACAGCAACAATTACTTTTGATGAGCTTACTCCGGCCAAATGCTGGATGGCACCGGAAATTCCCAATGCGATATACAAATTGGGCGCAATAACCTTTCCTGTTTGGCCAACATGTTCACCATGAGGCCTCCAGCCTTCATCGGCTACTGGTCTTGAGCAAGCAGTTCCGGCTCCAAGTACTGAAGCAAGTTCTTCGAGTGGTCCCCAATTATCAGCCGATTTCATTCCTCTGCCTCCACTTACAACCAATTCAGCATCGGTGAGAATAATTTTTCCGCTTACAACGTTTTTCTCAATCAATTCAGTAGTAAATTTTGAATCGTCAAGATTTGCATCAAAATTTTCGATAGTTGCTTTACCTTCAGCCTCTTTTATCTCAAAAGAATTTTGCGCAAGCGTTAAAACCTTAATTTCGGAATTAATTTGTTGTTTCCCAACTGCCTTTCCGTTAAAAACAGTTTTTTGAACAACAAACGGATTCACACTTATTGGCAATGCTGTAACGCTGTTTGCCATTCCGGCTTCCAGTTTTACTGCAACTCTTGGAGCAAGTGCTTTTCCGGTAAAATTATTGGCTAAAACAACTACATTCGCACTATTCGCTTTTGCAGCCCGGGCAATAACTGAAGCATAAGCAGCATTATCCAGAACAGTAAATTTAGGATTTTTTGCACTTAAAACTTTATTGGCTCCATATTTTGCAAATACAGAAAGTTCATTATCAGCAACTTCACCTATAGAAACAACTATAGTTTCGGTTCCTAATTCGGCGGCAATGGCATGGGCATAAGAAACAAGTTCAAAACTCGATTTTTTAAATTTTCCATCCCAATTTTCGGTATATACTATAACTGACATAATTTTCTAGATTTAATTAAATAACTTTGGCTTCTTCATGCAATAGGGTAATGAGTGTGCCTGCATTTTCTGCATCAATCATTTTAACTTTTGCTTTAGGTTTAGGCATTTCAAAACTTATAAAACCCGATTTTGCAGAAATTGTTTTAGGTTCAACTACTTCCAGAGGTTTTTTGCGTGCCATCATAATTCCGCGCATTGCGGGAATTCGAGGATCGAGTGCAATTCCTTTTTGAACGATTGCAACAAAAGGCAATGGTACTTTAACGGTTTCGGTTCCACCCGGAATTTCTCTTTTCATAAGTGGCTGATTATCTACCAAATCGAGAAATGAAACTGAGGAGACAGAAGGGATTTTCAGAAACTCTGCCAACATTCCACCAACTGCCGATCCGTTATAATCACTTGATTCAATTCCGGAAAGAATGATATCGTAAGGATTTTCTTTGACATATTCAGCAATTTGAAAAGCCACTTCATAATCATCCGAAGGAGTCATATTTATGCGCACAGCATCATCGGCTCCTACAGCCAGAGCTTTACGAATTGTTGGCTCGGTTAGGTTTTCACCGACAGTGATTACGGTTATTTGACTAATCATTTCACCAGTTTTTTCTTTCAAATCCAAGGCACGGGTAAGTGCAAGTTCATCCCAGGGATTTATTACCCATTGTACACCGCTCATATCAATGGCTGTTTTATCAGCATTGAGCTTAATTTTGGTAGTGGTGTCGGGTACGTTGCTTAAACAGATAAGTATTTTCATATGTTTATAATTTGTTTTTTAATGGTCATATGGAACATCCACAATAATCATCCTCCTGTGTGTCAAAATTGTATTGCCATGGATGTTTCATAATATTAATTTGATAATTTGATAATTTGACAATGTGCTAATTTATTAATGTGCTAATGTGCTAATGTATTTATTTCTTTATTCTTTAAAGAGGCTTTAGTTGAAGAAATTATTTTTGATAAAAGCTTTTTTATATTTAATAATTCTACTCTTAATTCTTCTGTATCAGGGTAATTTTCAGAATATTGGCATAACAACAACCAATATTCTGTTTCTTCCGTTTCTTTTGCTGCAATTTTCAATTTATGAATAAAATCAATCTTACTTTCTGCATTTTGTGACTCCCAAATATTTGCTCCGATTGAGGTGCCAGACCGAAGTATTTGTTTTGAAATCACAAATTTTTGTTTTTCTTCCAGCTGCTCCGAAAATCTAATTATTGAAAGCGAAAACTCAAAGCTAAGATCTACTATTGGATTTCCCGTTTTTCTCATTTTACAGTTATTAATTAGCAAATTATCGAATCAGCACATTAACTCATTAGCACATTACATCAGGCTTCTGGAAATAATAATCTTTTGAACTTCCGAAGTACCTTCATAAATCTGAGTTAGCTTTGCCTCACGCATCAGGCGTTCCACATGGTATTCTTTTACATAACCGTAACCACCATGTATTTGAACGGCTTCCGTTGTAACCTCCATTGCAATATCGGCTGCATATTGCTTAGCCATTGCACTTGCGATTCCATAAGGCAAATCCTGATCTTTTAACCAGGCTGCTTTAAGGCATAAATTACGCGCATTTTCCACTTTAACAGCCATATCAGCTAATTTAAAAGCAATTGCCTGATGATTAATGATCTCAGTTCCAAAAGCTTTGCGCTCTTTTGCATATTTTGTAGCCAGCTCCAATGCCCCGGAGGCAAGGCCTAAAGCCTGAGAAGCAATTCCAATCCTTCCGCCTTCCAAAGTTTTCATGGCAAATTTAAAACCAAACCCATCTTCACCAATCCTGTTTTCTTTTGGAACTTTTACGTCGGTAAACATAACCGAATGCGTGTCGGATGAGCGCATGCCCATTTTATTTTCGTGCGGCCCGACAGAAATACCTACGGAATGCCTGTCGACAATAAAAACATTAATGCCCTTATGGCCTTTTTCAGGATGAGTATGTGCGATTACCAAATAGGTAGATGCTGAATTACCATTTGTAATCCAGTTTTTTGTGCCGTTTATCACATAATAATCGCCCATATCAACTGCAGTTGTACGTTGCTTTGTTGCATCAGAACCAGCTTCTGGTTCAGATAAAAGGAAAGCTCCGATTTTTTCGCCTCTGGCTAATGGGCGTAAATATTTTTCTCTTTGGGCATCGGTTCCGAATTTCTCTAAACCATAGCAGACCAGTGAATTATTAACCGACATGATTACTGAAGCTGAGGCATCAATTTTAGATATTTCTTCCA
>JAZDJM010000463.1:0-4812 GCA_043804305.1 Bacteroidota bacterium | reverse complement strand
CGGTACAAGCCGTTTATGTGCCCGCAGATGACTTAACTGATCCGGCACCTGCAACTACTTTTGCTCACTTGGATGCAACTACCGTGTTGAATCGTAAAATCGCCGAATTGGGAATTTATCCTGCGGTTGATCCATTAGATTCCACTTCGCGTATATTAACTCCCGATGTTGTTGGTGAAGCGCATTACCGTTGTGCTCAGAATGTGAAAGAATTATTGCAGCGCTACAAACAACTTCAGGATATTATTGCCATTTTAGGAATGGATGAATTATCAGAAGAAGATAAATTGGTTGTTCACCGCGCAAGAAGAGTTCAGCGATTCTTATCGCAACCTTTCTTTGTTGCAACGCAGTTTACCGGATTGGAAGGAAAATTCGTTTCAATAGAAGATACCATCAAAGGCTTTAATATGATTATGGATGGTGAGGTTGATAAATATCCCGAAGCAGCTTTTAACCTGGTTGGAACTATTGAAGAAGCCATAGAAAAAGGCGAAAAATTACTGGCTAAAAACTAAATTACTATGAACCTGAATATAATTACTCCCGATAAAAGTATTTTTAAAGACGAAGCCAGTTTGGTACAGCTTCCGGGAGTTGACGGATCATTTGAAATCCTCGAAAATCACGCACCATTAATTTCAGCCTTAAAAAAAGGTAAGCTTAAAGTAATAAAAACGGATAAGACAGAAGTTTTTTTTGAGATTAATGGCGGAATTGTTGAAGTATTAAACAATAAAGTATTAATTTTAGCCAAGTAAATATTAGATAATAAATGTGGAAGCCTGACTCTATTTTGGATTCAGGCTTTTTTATATAAAGGTATGCTTAAATCGCTCAAAATATATGGCTTAATTATCATGGCTCTCAGCTTAAATTCATGCATAGAATTGGTTGAAGAGATAAAAATAAATCCTGATAATTCAGGAAATTATCATTTTTATTTAAAACATAACGGCTTAGGTATGGTTCTAAACCTTTTTTCGCTTGAATTAAATTTAGAGAAATACGAACAAAAATTACGAGCCATCGAAAAAACAGAAGGCGTAAGCAATTTTAAAATGGATATAAACCCCAGGAAAGCAAAGTTTTCAATTCAATTTGATTTTGAGAATGATAAAACTTTAAACAGAGCCTTTTATTCTGCTGCCCATGTTAAAAAACGATTTTATTATAAAAACATTCAAAAAATCTCGAACTCAAAAATAAAACGTCCAAATTTAACTCCTTATTTGATATATTACATTGATAAACACAATATACTGGATGAAATTCCCAATCAAAACTGGTTAAAATATATCAGTTACCGCTACCGCATAATCAGTTACGGTGAAATAGTTAAGACTTTTCCGCAAAATACAGAAATAAACAACAAGGAATTTGTTTATACACAATTATACAAAGTTGAAGAAATACTTTTTGAAAAGAAAAGCACAAAAAGTATAATTCACCTGAAATAAGCTATTTGGTTTCAACCATTACAGGCTGAGCAGGAATAGATAGGTGCTGCTGCACCAAACGCCAATTACCATCAATTTTTTGCATTACCCCTGTAAAACGAATACCGGTAAAAGTCATCGCCTTTTCTTCATACACAAAGTTATAATTTAGCTCCTCGAAAAACCAGGCTACATTGCCATCCATGCTTATCCAAATATCCTGATCGGTAATCGAGATTAAGGTTTCAGCAAAAGATTTAGATTGCTTAATGATGGCTTCTTTTATTTCCTTCCAGCCATATAACTTTTCGTCACTTTCGGTGCCAATAAGAAGTACGTCTTTTGTAGTCAGCCATATATTTTCCAACATTTCAAGGTTTCCGCTTTCGGTAGCATTCGCCAAATTGTCCAAAATCTGCGAAATCTCCGACTTTTCCTTTGCAATGTCAAGTTTACTTATTGTTGGCGCAGCCGATTTTGAAGCCACGTTACAAGAAATGAAAATGAAAATTGCAATTATCCCTAAAAAGACTTTAATTATTTTTTTCATAACGCCTCCGGTTTTTTGAATAGAATCACATCAAAGTTAGTTATTTCAATTACAAAAAAAAAGAATGGACGTGTAATTCTTAAAAATAAAAAACCCGATTTGAATAAATCGAGTTTTTTTGAAGTGGCATCGACTGGAATTGAACCAGTGACACAAGGATTTTCAGTCCTCTGCTCTACCAACTGAGCTACGACGCCATTGCATTTTGCGTTGCAAATTTAAACCCTTTTTTTAATTCCACAATACTATTTAAAAAATTATTTCAGCCTTTCGCATCCTATTGAATTAAGAAATTTTATGAATAAAACCAATACATTTTAGTTATAAAGCACTAAAAACATTTATTTTTGCTCCCTATAAAATAATTTGACCTGAATGCAAAACCTAATCCTTGATTTTGGAAATACGCTTTTTAAAGCAGCTGTTTTTGAGCAAGGTAATTTAGTTCACAAATTTTCAGGAAGCAAACTTTTTACAAACAAACTGATTGAAGTAAAAAAAGAATTTCCCCAAATAAAAAAAGCCATTTTCTCATCAGTTGTAATGTTAGATGAGGATTTAATCCATTTTCTTAAAAATAATTTCGACTGTTTTGAACTTACCAGCGAAACTAAAATTCCGTTAATTAACCAATATAAAACACCAAATACATTAGGAAAAGACCGTTTAGCAGCAGTAATTGGCGCATTCGAGCTTTTTCCAAAACGCGATATATTGGTTATTGATGCAGGCAGTTCAATTACCTACGATATTTTAACCCGGCACTCTGAATATCTGGGAGGAGGAATTAGCCCCGGAATTACAATGCGTTTCAGAGCGTTGCATCAGTTTACCGACAAACTTCCACTTGTTAAACCCTTGGACTTCAACATAAATCTAATAGGAACTGATACTCAGGAATCCATTCTAAGTGGTGTTATTAATGGAGTAAAAGCGGAAATTGATGGCATTATAGACCAATATAAAAAAATATACCCCGAAATTATAGTATTATTTACCGGAGGTGATTTAAAACATTTTGATAAGAACTTAAAAAATAACATCTTTGCAGCTGAAAATTTAGTGCTGCATGGCTTAAATTTTATACTCAACTACAATGATAATAAAACAGTTTAAACGAATTTTATTTTTTACCATAGTGCTTCTTCCTGTTTTAGGAGTGGCACAAGGCCAGACCACAAATCCTTATAGTTATTTTGGAATTGGCAATACGTATGAGCAGGGAAACATTCGTACCTTAGGAATGGGTGGTGTAAATCTTGCAGTAAGAAGCAATATACACATTAGTTTAAATAATCCGGCATCTTATACCGGTATTGACAGCCTAAGTTTTGTTGCAAATGCAGGATTGCAAAGCACAATGGCTACTTACAGAACCAACGAACAAAACAGCAGGTATTCATCAACAACTATCGATCATTTAACCTTTGCATTTCCATTAACAAAATGGTTAAAAACCAGTATAGGCCTTGTTCCATACAGTACTGTTGGCTACGAAGTTCAGCAGGAAGAAATTCTGGATTTCAATGTTAAAATCCGCAATCTCTATGCAGGTTCCGGCGGCCTCGATCGGGTTAATCTTGGAAACGCAATTAGCCTTGGCAAGAATTTTTCAATCGGACTAAACACCTCTTACTATTTTGGAAGAATTGAACACCGAAAAACAGTACTATTCCCCGATTCTGCCTATATCAAAAATACACGAGTAAATGAAAGGAATTTTGTTAGTGGACTGCAATTTACCCTTGGCTCTCAACTATTTATCCCAACCGGGAAAAATAGTGCAATTGGATTAGCAGCTACTTTCTCGCCTGAAGCAATTTTTAAAACAAAAACTGATTATTTAGCCATTACATTTGTGGGTGATGAAGTTGGTTATGAAGCCCAAATAGATACCATTTACAACTGGAATGGTTTGGATACTGAAACTATATTGCCCTATACATACGGCTTTGGAATCTCTTGGGAAAATAAAAACAAATTATTGGTTGCTGCCGACATAATGTTTGATAACTGGGATTCATTTATCTACCTGAATCAGGATACTGATTTCAGTGATAAATTAAAAGCATCTTTTGGGGTTGAATTTATTCCTACAAGCAATACTTTATCAAACTATTTAAAATTAATTCATTACCGATTTGGTGTACGCTATAATAAAATGGGCTTATCACTTAATAATACCGATTTACAGGAGTATGCAATTAGTGTTGGTTTTGGATTACCTTTACGTAAGAGTTCCTCCATTTTAAATCTTGGCATGGAAATTGGACAAAGTGGTACAATAGAAAACAGCTTGATACAAGAACGCTTTTTTAAGGTTGCATTAGGCATCAGCATTCGTGAAAGTTGGTTTAGAAAAGGAAAATATTTTTAACAACATAATTTACAATAAAATGAAAATTAAAGTTTTATCAACAGTTCTGGGTTTGATGATGAGCCTTGCCGTATTTGGTGCTCAATCTGAAAGAAATGTTAATTTTCAAGATAAACTAAGTTCAATCCAAACTCAGGGAGGAAAATACGGAGCCGACAGTGTTAAATGTATCACTGAACTATCATTGTATCAGGAAGCATTTAAACAATGGAAAAACTCCAACTATAAAAGTGCAATCATTAAAGACATGATGCCTCACTGGAGATGGGTTTTTCTAAATTGTCCCTTAGCCTCAGAAAATACTTATTTAAACGGTTTGAAAATTATTGACCATTATCTAAGCCTTGCCAAAACGGATGCAGAAAAAAATGCATATCTCGACACTCTTGAAATGATTCATGAAGGACGTATAAAATATTTTCCTAATCATTATCGCTCCGGACAAA
>JAZDJM010000462.1:0-2699 GCA_043804305.1 Bacteroidota bacterium | reverse complement strand
GAAATTAATGTCTCTGCTGAAGTATTCCCGGTAAAAACATAGGTTCCATTCCAATAAATCGAACCCAGTAACTCCAAATACCGGCCAAAAGTATGATAAAGCGGCAAGAAACAAAGAAGAACTTCCTGATTACCCACCAATGGAACTGCAGCAGCTCTGGCAAATCTTTTAGAAACCAAATTATAGATAGAAAAAGAAACCCCTTTTGGCAAACCGGTGCTACCCGAAGTAAACATGGTGGTTGCTACCTGGTTGATGGGTTTGCGTTTTCTGTTCGATAAAATCTGATCAATATCTTTTAAATCAGCTACTTTACATTCTTCGCCCAAAAAGAAAATATCTTTTTCATTCGTTTCTGCATCTGGATCAAGAACAAAAATAGTGAAAGGTTTTTTTGTCATTTCTCTAACTTCTTCCAATATATTTGCTCGAGATTGAGTATCGGCTACTGCAATATTAATCTCCAACTGGTCGAAAATTAAATACAGTGTTTCTTTATTGAAGTGAACATTTAGAGGTGTATCAAATATATCATAAAACAAGCAGGCTAAATCGCAACAGGCACTTTCAACACTGTTTTCTGCATAAAGGGCAACGTGTGGAGAATTATTTGCATGGCGATAGAAAACCGAAGCTATTTCGCGTACATACAATTGTACTTGTTTGTAGGTCCAACGCGCAGGAATATCACCGCTCATATCCATAAATAAGGCTTGTTCGGGGATAGTTTTAACCCTATGCTCAAACATATCGTTCAATGAATAATCGCTTCGCTGAATTGCTTTGAATATAAGTTCAGACCATAGCTTTAATTCATCATTACCAGGAAGTGCCTTTAAAAACTCTGTATTTCCGCTCAGATTAATAAAATTATGAAAAAGAGATTTATCCGATACTCTATTTTCAATTTTCAATTCTGCCTTTGCAGATTTTAATATTTTTAAGGCCAAAGCCTGTTGGTCAATGCCATTTACAGTCACAGCCCATTTTTCGAGTAATTTATCCAGAGCAGAAATATTCATAAAATCAACAATAAATATATAAATAGAATAAAATTTCGTAATTATAAGAAATTATTAATTCCAAAGAAAGGAAAAAAACAAAACCAGATCGGCTCTAATAATATAGCGTAGATAGAATACGCCTCTCGCTGGCATTATTTCGAAATTCAGCAAGATATATTCCTTGCCATGTTCCTAATGCCAGACGGCCATTTTCAACAGGGATGGTAATAGATATCCCAATTATTGAGCTTTTTATATGGGCAGGCATATCGTCATCGCCCTCAAAAACATGAAAATAATCAGGATCATTTTCCGGGATTAATTTATTAAAAACAGTTTCAAAATCAATTCTGACACTGGGATCCGCATTCTCGTTAATGGTCAGTCCGGCAGAAGTATGCTGCAAAAACAGATTTAGCAATCCGGACTTTGGCAAAGAAGGCAATGAAGAAAGAATTTCAGAAGTAATTAAATGAAATCCCCGCGAACGTTTTTTTAATCGAATTTCTTTTTGAGTTATCATTTAACAAAATTATAAAATAAACCCATAAAAAAACCCCTAAAGTTATTTTTCAGGGGCATTTTTTATTATTTGCTTTTTGCTGCAATATCTTCCAACATTTTCGTGGTCAGTGATTTTGGTCTTTCAAGTGCATATCCCAATGCCCTGTCCCAGGTAATATTAGCCAGAACTCCAATTGCACGTCCTACTCCAAACATAACAGTATAAAAATCGTATTCTGTAATTCCATAGAACCACTGGATTACACCCGATTGTGCATCAACATTTGGCCATGGATTTTTAGCTTTTCCTTGCTCAAGCAAAATTGGAGGAACTACTTTATATAGCATATCTACATACTTGAAAATTTTATCGTTGGGCAAATGTTTTATACAGAATTCACGCTGCGATTGATAACGTGGGTCGGTTTTGCGTAAAACTGCATGTCCAAAGCCCGGAATTACTTGTCCGCTATTCAAAGTTTCCCAAACAAACTTTTTCATTAGTTCTTCAGTTGGTTCCTGTCCTTCAAGTCTTTCCATAACGTCATGCAACCAACGCAATACTTCCTGATTTGCCAGTCCATGCAAGGGGCCGGCCAATGCATTTAATCCTGCCGACAAAGAATAGTACGCATCTGAAAGTGTTGAAGCTACTAAATGAGTTGTATGTGCAGAAGCGTTTCCGGATTCGTGATCAGAATGAATAATAAAATACATTCTGGCTA
The DNA here is from genome assembly GCA_043804305.1 of Bacteroidota bacterium. Classification (GTDB taxonomy): domain Bacteria; phylum Bacteroidota; class Bacteroidia; order Bacteroidales; family UBA12170; genus UBA12170. The sequence goes on along the minus strand of JAZDJM010000462.1, from coordinate 466 downwards.
CATCATCATAAGGAGCAGGAATACCCATCATATGAGCAAAATTGGAGCCCATATCCAAATCCGGATTACTTGCAATAATATTTCCGTTTTTGTATTTATACCGGTATATAAATGCTGCTATCTCAGGTAAACGTGCAATCAAATCGGTTGAGTCGTCATACATATATTCCCAGGCGGTCATTTTATTGTAACCTTCTTCGTAGAATTTCGCGAATTTGCTTTCTCTTTCCATGGCTAAAACAGCATTAGAAAGCATTACCATTGGATGAGTATCTTTTGGTAAGGCACGTAATACATCATAAACATATTCAGGGACTTTACTACGTTTTTGAAATTCATTTACCAATTCCAACGTTTCTTCCATTGATGGAATTTCGCCTGTTAATAAAAAATACCAGAATCCTTCAACATAAGGATAATCTTTACCTTTTGGTTTTGGCAAAGCGTCTAAAGTTTCAGGAATAGT
>JAZDJM010000461.1:0-4311 GCA_043804305.1 Bacteroidota bacterium | reverse complement strand
TTTGCGGATTATTGCTGAATTGAATATCGGTAGTAAGCTGCCCGATATTTGAACTGAATTGAGCATTAGAAACAAAATCGTTATAAAAACCGGTAAAATTTCCTTTAACACTTATTTTCCCAAAAGTGAGTAAGGTTTCAGGCAATTTATCCATGATACCACCGCCGGGTAAATGAAACTGTTTAAAATCGATAATTGATGTTGAAAAGTCATTCACCTTTAGATTTATAAAAGTTTCATAAATATTCGGTAATCCGGTCATTTGCAAATTCCCCGCAAAGCTTGTGTTTTCTCCGTATTTTAAGTCTAAGTCCCTGAATTTAAGATTTCTAATCGAGCCGTTAAAACTACCTGAAATTTGAATGAGATTATCCATGCCTTGCATTGGAAATACAAAATAGGCTATATCAGCAGTATTTATTCCACCTTCTAAAAAACTACCACTAATTCCAACTTCATCATTAAATCTATTGAAAGCACTCCATTTATCGTAATCAAAATTCAAATTAAATGATAAGCTTGATAAAGGAGTTTCCAAATTAGCATTTGTGAGCCTCAATCCTTTATTAAAAATGATGAAATCACTTTCCAGATTATTAAGTTGAAAGCCTGATTTTTCTAAAAAACTGAAATGCTTTATTGTTGTGCTAATACTATCATTAAGTAAGTGGATTTGTTTAAAACTGGCATTAATACTTTGAAAATCCAAATCCATATAATCCATGCCAAAATCCAAATTTCTCAGATTTTCTTCAATTTGATAAACAAACCTGCAATCTATGAGCTCTAAAGCATTAACATTCATGCTAAAAGTACGATTAGAAGCAGAATCAATTGAATTTGTGTTTTTGAGTTTGTCAATTAAATTGATAATATTTAAATCAACATCGCCTTTGTATCTTTTAATAAATACCTGAGCGCTGTCCAATAGGATATTTCTAATTTTCAATTCAGATCCAAATGAATTGAAAAAGTCGGCCGAAATGTTTAGGCTTTTAATTAGAATAAGCGGATTATGCTGAATATCATTAATTTGTATTCCTTTGGCTGACACTGAAAGAAATGCTGAAATCCGGAGCTTTTCTATTTTTACTTCGGTATCTAATTTTTTCGAAAGATGGATGGCGGCAATCCGTGCGAAGTAAGTTTGCACATAGGCATTACGCAAAATACCCGTAAACAGGGTTCCCATCATTATTAATACCAATAATGCTGTGCTTAACGACCGTAATATTTTTCGCCACACCAAAATAGAATGTTTAAATTTGTGCCAAAATTAAACGATGAGTATTTATATATTGGGAATAGAATCTTCTTGTGATGATACCTCAGCATCAGTTCTAAAAGACGATACTATTTTATCAAATATTATTGCAAATCAGGATGTTCACATGAAGTTTGGAGGAGTTGTTCCCGAATTGGCTTCACGCTCGCATCAGCAAAATATTATACCCGTTATCCATCGTGCTCTACAAGTAGCAAATATAAGCAAAAATCAACTCAATGGCATTGCTTTTACAAGAGGACCGGGACTAATGGGTTCGCTGCTGGTAGGCAGTTCTTTTGCCAAATCTTTTGCTTTGGGTTTAAATATTCCGCTCATTGAAGTAGATCATATGCAGGCGCATATTTTAGCGCATTTTGTGCAAAACAAGGAGCAAAGAAAAGCAACACCAAAATTTCCCTTTTTGTGTTTAACTGTTTCCGGCGGCCATACTCAAATTATTCGTGTGGATGATTATTTTAAAATGGCTCTTTTGGGCGAAACCATTGACGATGCTGCCGGAGAAGCATTTGACAAAGCAGCAAAAATTATGGGATTGCCTTATCCGGGCGGACCATTAATCGATAAATTGGCTCAAAGCGGAAATCCTAAAAAATTTAAATTTCCTATTCCGCAAATTCAAAATTTGGATTATAGTTTTAGTGGAATTAAAACTTCTTTCCTCTATTTTTTGCGTGATCAGTTAAAAACTGATTCTGATTTTATCGAAAAAAACAAGGCTGATTTGGCCGCTTCCATGCAATACACTATCGTTGAAATATTGATGAGGAAACTTTACAAAGCCTCAAAACAGGAAAAAATTCAGGAAATAGCCATAGCCGGCGGTGTATCTGCAAATTCAGGATTACGAAATGCGATTATAAGTGGGGAAAAGAAATACGGGTGGAAGACTTATATTCCCGATTTTCAGTTTACTACAGATAATGCCGCAATGATTGCAATTACAGGATTCTTTAAATATCAAAAAAAAGAATTCGCAAATCAAAATACAACCCCTTATACACGTTCAATCTTTTAAAATCAAACATCGAACTATGAAAATATTAATGGTTTGTTTAGGAAATATTTGCCGCTCGCCTATGGCTGAGGGAATTATGCGACAGAAAATAGATAAATACAAGCTTAACGCAGATGTAAACAGTAAAGGTACTGCAAATTATCATGTCGGTCAAACTCCTGATCCTCGCGCCATTCAAACGTTAAAGAAGTACAAAATTGATATTTCAAAACATTTTGGACAACAATTTATCGTAGCAGATTTCGATAATTATGATTTCATCTATGCCATGGATGAAAGTAATTTAAAAAATCTATTTGCCCTTGCCCGAAACGAAAATGATAGGGCAAAAGTAAAACTGATGCTCGATGAAAGTTTTCCAAATCAGCAGAAAATTGTACCAGATCCCTATTATGGCAGCTTATATGATTTTGAAGATACTTATAAACTTATTGATCAGGCCTGCGAAAATTTAGCAAACCGATTAGCAGAAAAATAAACCTTTAGGGTCAACAAATACGCCTGTTTGAAAATCAGATTTTAGAATATAAAAACAGTATAATGTAAAAGGTGTGAGTTTGGGAACTCACACCTTTGTACAAACCATATTTAACCAAAAAATTTAATATGGCTCAAAAATACGAAAAAATATTTCATTTCCGCAAACGTTTTCGAAAAAATTGTAAATTAAAATTATCTGTAATAATTGCAGGCTGCAACCATTGAAAATACTTATTTTTGTATAAAAAAACAGCCATCGAAGAATCAATTTACAGATTATCAGATCTACTTGACGAGATCCAAATTGTTATCCGATCAACATTTGATCGCACCTATTGGGTTATTGGTGAAATTGTATCTATTTCCGAGGCAAAAAACGGTCATGTCTATTTCGAAATTGCTGAAAAAGATAATGATTTTCTTAGGGCAAAAGTGAGGGCAAACCTTTGGTCAAATTCCAAAAGCAGGATTTATTCTGAATTTAAGCACATTACAAATCAAACCTTGAAAAAAGGAATGAATGTTTTGTTTAATATCAGTATTGATTTTCATGCTGTTTACGGACTTAGTTTTACGATACTCGATATTGATCCAAATTTTTCGTTAGGAGAAATTGAACGGCAAAAACAAAACACTCTGCACAGATTAGAGCAGGAAGGACTGCTCGATTTTAATAAGCAATATATTTTGCCTCATGTAATTCAGCATATTGCCATAATAAGCTCTGAAACCGCTGCCGGATTTCAGGATTTTATGAAGCAAATAAAGGAAAATTCGTATAACTATACTTTTAGTACAACGCTTTTTCAGGCTGTTATGCAAGGCGAAAAAGCTGCTAAAAGCATTGTAAGCGCTTTGGAAAAAATTGAAGAAAGCAGAACTCATTTTGACGTAATTGTACTGATTAGAGGAGGTGGATCATCGCTTGATTTAAGTTGCTTCGATGATTATTTTCTGGTTTCTCGATTGGCACAATCACTCTTTCCGCTTATTACCGGAATTGGCCATGAAAGGGATAGTAGCATTGCCGATAAGGTGGCGCACACACAATTAAAAACTCCAACTGCAGTTGCAGAATTTATTCTTTTACACAATCGTAAATTCGAAAATAAGCTTAATGAATACTCTGTTTATACCAAAGAAGTGAGCTTAAATACGCTTGAAAAACATTATGAAAAGTTAGATAAAATTGGCAGAAATCTAAATTATTTTTCGCAGCATAAAATTCATAAGCATGCGAAGCGAATTTTAAAACTTCAGCATCATTTTAAGCAAAGTGCCAAAATGATTTTTAGCAAATCAATTTTAAAGATAAATCGGTTTCAATTTAAGCTTGAAAACAATTCGAAAATGAAAATGCAGCAAAATAAAATGTTGCTAAATAATATGATTAAAGGACTTGGTAAAGGCGAGGCATCACTTATAAGCCATAATCTTAAAAAACTTGATAGTCTTAAAAAGAAATTAGTGGTAAGTAATCTTAAAATGCTGAAATCAAATGTTAACAGATTGGAGAATTTTGAGCATT
>JAZDJM010000460.1:0-4110 GCA_043804305.1 Bacteroidota bacterium | reverse complement strand
AATTGCAGGAGGCGCTTCATGTCCGCCAAGGCGATGATCATTACCAGCTGAAGAAATACTTGCTCTTATTAAATCTTCATATTCATTTACAGCCATCAGAACATTTACAAGAAATGTTACAAATCGAAGATTTTCTTTCGGTGTTTTCCCGGGAGAAAACAGATTGTGGCCTTTATCGGTTGCTAGCGACCAATTGTTATGTTTACCACTTCCGTTGATATTGGCGAATGGTTTTTCATGAAACAAGACTTCGAAATTATGATTACGTGCTGCCATTTCCATGACATACATAAGCAACTGATTATGATCTACTGCAATATTTACTTCTTCATACACAGGAGCACATTCAAATTGATTGGGAGCCACCTCATTATGCCTTGTTTTTACAGGTATTCCGAGTTTATGGGCTTCAGTTTCAAACTCTTTCATAAACTGCTTAACCCGTTCCGGAATGGTTCCAAAGTAATGATCGGATAATTGCTGATCTTTTGCTGAGGCATGGCCAAAAAGTGTTCTCCCTGTCAAAACCAAATCCGGACGTGCAATAAATAATGATCTGTCAACTAAAAAATACTCCTGTTCCCAACCAAGAGTAGCATATACACGTTCAACCTCACCGTTAAACATCTTGCAGACTTCTTTTGCAGCCTTATCCAATGCATATGATGATTTTAGTAAAGGTGTTTTATAATCCAGTGCTTCTCCGGTATATGAAACAAAAATTGTTGGAATACATAAAGTATTGCCTAAAATAAATGCTGGTGAAGTCGGATCCCAACCTGTGTAACCACGGGCTTCAAAGGTGTTTCTTATTCCTCCGTGAGGAAAACTGGATGCATCGGGCTCCTGCTGAACAAGTTCGTTACCGCGGAAATTTTCTATTCCTTTTCCGCCTCCATCCGGATTGATAAATGAATCGTGTTTTTCAGCTGTGGAACCTGTTAATGGATGAAACCAGTGTGTATAATGCGTAGCTCCTTTGCTTATGGCCCATGCTTTCATCGATGCGGCAATCTGACCGGCTGCTTCTCTGTCGATTTTGGTTCCGGTTTCAATGGCACTCATTACCTTTTTATACGACTCATCGGTAAGGTATTCTTTCATTGCCGATAAATTGAAAGTCATTTCCCCAAAATACTCCGAAGGTTTTTTGTCGGGCATTTTATACTCTGTCTTTTTACGGCTGAACGTATCGGCTAATGCCCTAAATCTTAAGTTTTCCATAATAAATTTTTTGGTTTGAATAGAATAATCGAAAAGCAAAGATAGGTGAATTCAATAAAAATATCTCCTAAGGTTGATAATTTTCAGTATTTGTTAACAATTGCTTGCAGATAATTTACAATTTCTTCAATCGAATCGAATACCAGATTATATTTTTTAAGTAATCGTTCTTTCGAAAAATGGCCGTTTGATACTAATATACAGGCACTTCCAATGGCTTCTGCTATTTCTAAATCGTGTAAAGTATCACCAATTATTAGTGTTTCTGATGCATTACAGTTTGTGCTATTTAATAATTCAGCAGCCAACTCTATTTTACCGGCAGCCAAATGATTATCAATCCCTTGTACACGTGTAAAAAAATCTCGGATTCCTTTTTTAGTCAGGCTATTCTCTAATGATTCGTGTTCCATGGCAGATAACACCATTTGATTTATACCCATTTTTTTGAAATAACTCAAACTTGAAAGAACATCTTTGTGCAAACTGCAGTTTATCAACTCTTTGAAGTAGTTATCCATAAACTCATGGCCTACTTTTTCGAAAGGGTGAAGTGTAAAATCAAATCCAAGCTTTAGGTAATAGTCTTTTACCGGGAAATCGAAGATTTGCTTATATTTTTCACTGTTGATTGCAGGTAAATTGTAGGTGCTGAGCAAATCGTTCATCACATGCACACACATTTCTACATCATCCAATAGTGTGCCGTTCCAATCCCAAATGATTTGCTTTATTTGCCCCATTTCTTTGAAGATCCTAAAATTTCATTATTTATATTTTCCATAAAATCAATCATTAGCGTGCGTAATAAATTGTTATTTACATCATAATTACAATCATTTATTTTAGAAATGGGTAAAATATGGAGCGATGTAGCACACAAAAAAGCAGCATCAAATTGGGCTATTTTATCTTTATGTAAAGCTTGATATATCAACGGAATTTTGTTTTGACGGGCAATTCTTAGCACTTCCATTCGTGTAATTCCATGCAGAATCAAAGATTCATCTGCCGAAAACAAAGTATTATTTTTTATAAAAAACAGGTTGGTGTGACTTCCTTCCGTAATCAGGTTTTCCTGATTCACCAGCAAGGATTCATAAACACCTTCTGCTTTTATTTGAGTCTCCATGGCTTTTTTCCATTCGCGACGAAGAATTTTTTGGGTTGGATTTTCGCGTATTGCGCAAATAAAATTTACATGAACGCCATTTGTATATTGATTTTCATTGGGATATTCTGCCTGAATATTGTAAAACAGAATGTTATCATCAAATATTTCAATACGGATATTTGTATTATAAAGTTTTTGGTTGTTAATGTAGAGCAGTATAAAGCTTTCCAACTTTGTTTTATCGAGTATTATTTCTGATTGGATTGCATTCAGGCTGTTTAAAAGCCTTTGCCAATGTCCTTCCCAAAAAAGAGGGACACCATTAATTAATCGAACGACTTCGTAAACAATTGTACTCTGTGTTGATTGACGCAGAATAAGTTCAGAACCGGGTAAAAATTGGAAATTAAAACAAATAGTTTCTGGAGTATGATTTTGCATCCGTTTTTTTAGCAAACATATCAAAAAAACTATTTGGAAGGCCTTGCGTTTCTATTGTTTCTAAATTCCTCCAATAAATGCCTGCGAAATCCAGTTTCGGCACTATGCAGCAAAAGTAGTTTTTTTGCGGAAATGACTTTTAGAAATTTTTTCTGATAATCCAATATCAATTTAGACATTGAAGCCGAATGTTTATTCATAAAGTTCAAAAATTCAGATGCTTGCTCTTCTGTATATTCTACTTCATCTTTAGGGAAAGTTGATCGAAAATCGCGCATTTCTTGTGCTAATTTGTCCTTTGCTTCTTCCATTTCCCTGTACAAAGGCCAGAATAATTCGGCTTCGGAAGGGCTCAGTTGCATTTTATCAGTTATAAAGGCTATTTTTTGAGAACGATATCGTTCTTCAATATTCATTCTGTTTCCCTGGCTAAAACCGCTTATGGAAATCAAAGAAACTATCAGTATTAAGCATTTTTTTATCATAGCTCTAAATTTTGTTATTTTACATCTGAATAAAAATCGATTATTTCATCAGCTGTTAATGTATTCATTTCAAGTAAAATATTTAATTCATCATCGCCATTAGTGTTGGAGTAAGTAGTGCCCGATAACTCACTGTATAACAATTCTTCATCGTAGTTGTTAAAATCGTTTAAGGCCATTAATTCATCAATAGTAATGGATGTATTATAAATTTTACGGTTATTATTATCGAAAACAAAAACCCATAGCGCTACTAAAATTACAGCAGCCGCGGCAAGTGAACTGATTTGCCACATATTCCTTTTTATGGTATAATAAAATGGCTTGGGCCTTTCGGCTGTTGTTTTAACGATTGGAAGCGTATCTGCAAAATTTTTAAAATAATCCAAGGGCGGATCTGTAAATCCGGCAGATGGCTTTTTGTGACCAATTCGCTCATTCAGCTTTTTTTCAAATGTATTTTGTTTTGTCATAACTTATATTTGACTAATTTAGATCAAATTCGTTTAATCTAAGTCTAAATTTTTTTCAATTTTTTTAACAGCATGGTGATAAGATGCTTTAAGTGCTCCAACCGAAGTTTTTAAAATTGCAGACATTTCTTCATATTTCATCTCATCAAAGTATTTCATATTAAATACTATACGTTGTTTTTCAGGCAGGCTCAACAGGGCTTTCTGAAGATTTTTCTCTATAGCAGTCCCATCAAAAATATTATCGTCCTCCAGATTTTTATTCAATTCGTCCCGATAATCACCATCAGTGGAAAAAACATACCTTTTCTTTTTTTTCAGAAAATCAAAAGTTTCATTGGTGGCAATTCGGTAAATCCAAGTGTAAAGGTTT
>JAZDJM010000459.1:0-3271 GCA_043804305.1 Bacteroidota bacterium | reverse complement strand
CTTTCAATTGTTTCAATAATTTTTTTAAGAAATTCCTCATCCCTGTTTGTAATTTTTATATCATAAGTTAGTGGTCGTTGTTTCTGAAATTTCCTGAAAATAATTTCGCGTTGTTTTAAGAGGTTTTGAATTATACTAACCAGGTAATCGGCATTAAATGGTTTGAGGACATATGCTTCTGCCCCAGAATCAATTCCTTCGATTTGCTCATGAGGTGACGATTTCGCTGTAAGCATTACCACAGGAATATGGCTGATGGCAAAATCTTCTTTAATCTTTCGGGTCATGGTAATCCCATTCATTTTGGGCATCATAATATCGGCAACAACCAAATCGGGATTTATTTTCCCGATTTGTTCCAGTCCCTCATAACCATTTGCAGCAGTTGAAATGAAGAAAAACTTTTCAAGAATTCCTGCCACATAAAATTTTACATCAGGATTATCTTCAACAATTAGAATGGTGTACTTTTTTTTATGGGGCTCACTTTGCCGGATATTGTGGAAATCAAACGTCGAAAATTCATATTCATTAACATGCGATTGTTTACCTTCAAAAACCGGGTCGGAGTTTTGAATTTCCTCATTTGAAAAATGAAGGTTTCCCAACGGAAGTTGGACGGTAAAACAACTTCCTTCTCCTGGTGTACTTGTAACCAGAATATCTCCCTTATGAAGTTTTACCAACTCGTAGGAATAGGCAAGCCCGATACCTGTCCCCGAAAAATCAATATTTTCGGAAGCCAGCGAAGTAAACCGTTGAAATAACAGAGGTATTTTTTCCTTTGAAATTCCATTTCCTTTATCTTCGATTTTTATTTGCAGATTACCTTCTTTCTTGTTTTCAGAAACTTCAACAGTAATTTCCTTTCCGGCTGGCGTAAACTTGAAGGCATTGGAAAGAAGGTTAAAAAGTACCGAATCTATTTTTTCGCGGTCGAACCAGGCTTCAATTTCTGAATTATTTTCAGGGTATTTAAAAGTAATTTTTTTCTGATCAGCTAATTGGTCAAAATTCCTGCAAATTTCACGGACAAAACACACTACTTCCTCCTTGCCCACTTTAAGTTTCATTTTTTGATTTTGAATTTTCCTGAAATCAAGCAATTGATTAACGAGACGCAACATCCGTTTTCCATGCCTGTCCATCAATTCAATGGGATATGAAATTGAAGGGGGGAGGTTTTTTATTTTTCTTATGTCGGCCAGGGGCCCCATGATTAAAGTTAGCGGAGTCCTTATTTCATGAGAAATATTGGTAAAAAATTTAAGCTTTATTTCATTGATCCTCCGTTCAACCTTCAGGTCGGTGCGCAACCTGTTATATTTATAAATGATCCTCCGGCTTATTTCTACTAAAAAAATCAATAAAATTATATAAACAATTTTGGCTGTTTTGGTCTCCCACCATGGATGAAGTATAATAATTGCAACATGCCTTTCTTTCTGATCCCAATCCCCTTTCAGGTTAGTTGCTTTTACTTTAAAAATATATTCCCCGGGAGGGACATTTTTATAAACGGCGGTTCGGTTATTACCAGAGAAATTCCAGCCGTTTTCGTAATTTTCAAGTTTATAAGCATATTGAATCTGTTCAGGGGCAGTTAAATTCAGTGCCGAAAATTCAAAACTAAAACTTGATTGACTGTATTTTAAATTAATTTCTTTTGCAAAAAGGATCGATTTTTTTAATGGCGTGTTTTTACTGTTTAATTCAAATTCATTATTTAATAACTGAAAATTATTCAAAACCAGGTTTTGATAATTGTTATCCGATTTTAATTCTTCAATGTCAACAATAACAAATCCGTAGGCTCCCCCAAAAACAAGTTTTTTATTACTTAATGTGCAGCACGAATTTTCTGAAAATTCCGATGAATATAAACCATTTGAAACATTAAAGGTTTCAAATCTGGCCTCTTTGGGATAAAAAACTGATAACCCGCTCTCAGTGCTGAACCAGAGGTTTTTTTCTTTATCTTCCAGGATACCATAAACTATATCGTTGGCCAATCCGTCATTTTTTGTGTATTGTTCAAAGAAATAGTTCCCGTCCTTATTCTCAATCAGTTTATTTAGGCCGTTACCATATGTCGAAATCCATAGGTTATGCCTTGAATCTTCAAAAATATTAACTATATCATTATAACTAATTGATTGATTATTTTCGGGGTCATTCAGAAAAACATCGAAGGTAAAATCATGATTTTTTATTTTTTCATTACTTAGGAAATTTAAACCAAAAACGGTTCCGAACCATAAGTTTCCTTTTGAATCGCAGTAAATATTCCTGACATAATCATTTGAAAGGTTCGAGTTTCCGGAATGAATATTTTTATACTTAATTGAACCATCGGGATGCTTGATTACAAAGTTTACCCCTTTCCCGTATGTTCCGATCCATATCTGATCAAAGGCATCTTTTACAATTGAGTACACATTTTCATTACTTAACGACCCATCAGTTTCATTATTATATATAAAATGGTCAAATTCAATTTTTGAGTATCCTTTTGTATATTCAGAGATTGGTTTTTTTGAGACATAAACTCCACCGGGTTTAGCTCCCACCCAAATATAATGATTATCATCCTCGAAAATAGTATAAATATTATTCCGCCGCCCATGGTCCATTACTAATATTTCATCTGTTTTATTCAGACGTTTATCATAGATATGAATTACACCAAATCGTGATGCCACCCATAGATTCTCCTTTGAATCTTCATACACGGCACGAACTTCATTTTCGGCCTGGAAGACAAAATTACGGTTGGGAATCACATTATTAAATGCCGGGTTAGGAAAAATAATTTTATTTAAACCTCCCCGGTAACGGCTGGTACCAACCCAATAATTACCCGATTTATCCTGGATTATATTATGAACAAAATTTGAACTGATTGAATTACTGTTGTTAGACTGATTCCTGAAAAAGCTAAATTCGTCCGACTGGTAATCAAATAAAGCCAGGCCGCCGCCATGGCATGCAATCCACAACTGGCCTTTGCTATCTTCAAAAAGATAATGGCGTTCATCGTCGATCAGTGGCCTGATATTGGCAGTTGTTAACTGGTAATGCTTTGATTCACCCGTTTGTGGCGAAAATCGGTTAATCCCATGTTCTTCAGTTGAAATCCAAACAAATCCTTTTTTATCACGATAAATATTTTTAACTGAATTACCCACTAAAACCAAATGAGAAAAAATCCCGGTTTTGGAAGAATACAAAAATCCGCCATTTGATTCAGTTCCGATTATCAGGCTTTCAC